>CAWVWD010000102.1:0-9724 GCA_963933585.1 uncultured Saprospiraceae bacterium | reverse complement strand
GGGGGTGAAAGGAAATTCGCAAAAGACAAAAATGGTAAATTGACAAAAATAACGAGGACATTCGTTCCTGGGACAGATGAAATATTAAAAGTCCGTAGTGGTGTTGCTGGGTATTTTGACAGGGCTGCTCATTTAGATTTCTGCAGAACAACCGCATTTAATAAAAAAAATATAGAAAAATTTGAACAAGCGATGCCATTAATAGAGTCTGTAGATAAGGGGTTTCGGGAATTGGTTCCCGATAGGTATAAAAAACAAAAACAAATGATAAAAGCGACTGACCCGAACTATAGAATTGGAGACACCGCATTCACAACAGTCACAATAAACAAAGACTACAGAACCGCATATCACTATGATGATGGAGATTATCCGCAAGGTTTCGGTAATTTGGTGGCTTATTGCCGTGATATTGAGCCAATGCACTTAGTTCTACCGAGGTACGGAGTAGGTGTTCACTTAGACACAAACGACCTGCTGTTGGTTAATGTCCATGAATTACATGGCAACACTGAATTTATACCAAACGGCGCAAACCCAATTCGTCTTTCTTTTGTAATGTATTACCGTGAGAATATGTGGAAATGTTTGCCACCAAAAGAAGAATTAGAAAGGATACAAATGAACCAGCGAGCAGTCGCCCAAAGATATTTAATGGGGGAAAAATGAATCCAATTTTTATACCAAGCAAGGGGAGAGCAAAAGAGACGCACTTGTTGAAACAATTAAATCAAAACAATATAGAATTTTATTATTTTATAGAACCAAAAGAAATAGAAAATTATATTGACATTCTTCCAATGAAAAACATCATTAACATCAAACAAAACGACATGGGAATTGCGTATGTTAGGAATTTTATCCTAAAGTATGCCCAAGAAAACAAAATAAAAAGTTATTGGACTTTAGACGACGATATAAACAATTTCTATAATAGAGAAAACACTAAAATGATAAAAAACGACATAATGGTTTTAGGTGAAGCGGAGAACCAATTTGAAAAAAACGATTATGGCATTTACGGATTAGAATACCAGCAATTCGCATGGTCGGCAAGTAAAGATAGAGTCGAAAATTCATATATGGATTGTTGTGTTTGTATTGATTCCGAAAAAGCGCAAGAAAAAAATATAATTTACAGAGGGAGGCTAAACCTAAAAGAAGACAGAGATTTCGCTATGCAATTCATCAAGGCGGGATACAATAACGCAAGAAGCACCCTGTTTGCCTTCTCTTGCCCAAAAAACGGATCAAACGAAGGTGGGTTAAGCAATGAATATAAAACGGGTAACGGGGAAAAAGAAGAAAGAGTAGTGGCAAGAATGATAGAAGAATGGGGGGGTGATGTTTGTAAGAAAATTGTAAAAAAAGACGGCAGGATTGACGTGAAGATATATTGGAAAAAAATAAACGATACGCAAGGAAAATTATTTTAAATGAAAGTAAATACCTACTGCGACCTTTGTGATAGTAAACGCAAACGCAAATGCGAAAAGTCTGAGGACAACCTTTGGGTCTGTATAGTATGCAAGAGGCTATATTACCTCCTAAAATAAACCCTTAAAAAACCCTTAATTAACCCTTTACTTTTACGATTCTTCATAATAAATTGAATCGTGAATAAAATAAACAATAAGGAGTTTTCAATGAGACAAGCAATCCAGAAGCAACTAATGAGTCTATCGCTGAAGCAGAGGATAGATTTTAATGTGTTTATAACTAAGGAATTTGGAAATAATATTCATCCGTCTAAAAAATTCAGGGGTTTCCCTGTTGATATGTTGATGGAAGAGTCTTCTAAATCTTTAGCAGGGGGTAAGTAATGAAATTTACTGAACTAAAAAAAGGCGACAAAGTAACCTATACCAAAGAATATAAATTTGGTAAAACAGGAACCGTTGCAGCAACCGTAATTATGATCAAAGGTCAAACAGCTTTATTAGACAGTGGGGACAATATAAGCAAGTATCAAGAAATAATGGAAGGGGTCAAATAATGAAACAAGCGAATGGTTGTGATTCTAAATCTTTTTTTAATGGCTTTACAGTGAAGAAAGACTTTGAAGATGGTCAATTTGTACGGGTAGACGGTACGGGGTTTGTTAATGGTGTTTCAGCTGAATCTAAGGTTGCAACAGTTGTAGAATCTAATGAAGATGCAGTATTTGTTTCTTTTTTTGATGGCAGCGAAGATTGGTTTGAGCATAAGCAAGTAAGGGGAACTGTATAATGAAACTAACTAACCAAGAACAATTTAAAAAAGACTTTGATAGTCTTAATTGTTACTATCTTGAAATCAACGACGAAGTTTACTATTTCAATTTAGAAGCGGATACAATGCAAATTGGCGGAGTTACTAACGCAGGCTTTTATCCTACGTGTGAAATTGATATTAATTATGATTTCAGCTTCGACGAGAATTTACTTTACCTAATACAAGCCTTCAAAGAAAGTGAATTGATATGACCTATTCAATTAAATTAAAGATTCTAACTTAACATAAGGGTATTAATACCTTTCATGCTCTTAATTAATCTAATCACCACAGGGGCAAACTAATGAAAAGGAATAACAGAAAAAGGAATAACGCAATGAGATTAGGAACAGTAACAATGGACGCAGCCAGAATCATTCTAATAATGGATTTGCTCATTATATCCAATGCACAGGATGCGATTATCAACTAGCAAAAACATATTGGAAAGATGATGATCGTAATTTTGTAGATTACTCTGGTGGATTAATTAACTAATAACAATTAAACACATCAACAAAAAGCCTCGGGTAAATCTGGGGCTTTTTTCATTTTTAATACTATGCAAAACTTTTTTAAATTATAGAGTATAAATTTATGACTAATGCCTAAAGAAAAGAACAATGATGGAATAGCCATTGCAACTGAACTGGTTGGAATTAAAAACCTCAAGTCTACAGGGAACTACAGGCTTGAATTTGACGTTTATGAAATTGACACCGATAAGGTAAAAGAATTGATTAATAAACTAAACAGACCTTTCATGATGGGGCTTGTTGAATATGACGGATAAACAAACGCCAAAGAAACGCCCAGACCATAAAGAAAACGGTGATTTTGCAAAAGGAAACACTATTGGAAACCGATGGAAGCAGGGTGAATCTGGTAACCCAGACGGAAGGCGAAATGCTTACACTGATTTAATAAAAGACTTTAGCTTCAGCAAGGTAGGGGAAAAAGAGAGAAGGGAAGTAGTTATAGCTAAACTGTTTCAAATGGCTGAGAGAGGCGATTTAAGAGCCATACAATTCATTGTGGAACGATTAGAAGGTAAAGCATTAGAACGCCAGGAAAGAACTACTAAATCAGAACCAATACAAGTGATGGTGATAGATGATTGATTGGTCAGTAAATAAAACAAGGCGGGACATACTCAATGATCCGTCCAGGTTCAAAGTAATAGTTGCTGGAAGACGATGGGGAAAAACCATATTGAGTTTAATGTACTTATTGAAAGACGCTTTTCAACCCAATGAACGAAGATGGTTCATTACACCGACATATAGGCAAGGTAAGATGATTGTTTTTCCAGTATTGAGGCAAATGTTCAGTTCCTTTAAAGATGCAAGGCTAAATGAATCAGATATGAGCGTAACATTTGGGAATGGTGCTGAGTTAGCGGTCAAGGGAGCAGATAATGAAAACAATTTAAGGGGTGTTGAATTGACTAAATGCGTAATGGATGAGATGGCTTATATTAAACCTCATGTGTGGGAAGAAATCATTATGCCTATGTTAGCAACTACACAGGGGGAAGTATTATTTATTGGCACTCCATCTGGATTTGATATTATGTATGACCTATATCAAAAGGGTCAATCCGAAGACGATTGGATGAGTTGGCAATATACCACTCTGCAAGGTGGCTGGGTTCCTAAGGAAGAAATAGAGAGAGCTAAAAGAACAATGGACTCATCTATATTCAAACAAGAATTTGAAGGATCATTTGAAACTACGGGGAATCGTGCAGCATATAACTTTGACAGGGATACCCATTGCACCAAAGCAAGGGAATTATCTAACAGTTTATGGTGGGGAGTGGATTTCAACGTTGATTTCATGACTGCTACTCTGGCGTGTGAATACACTGATGGCACTATACATTTCTTTGATGAGATAAGAATGAAAAACAGCAACACAGAAGAATTAGCTAATGAAATGAAAAAGATTGCACCTAACATTGAGTGCTACCCTGACCCTGCTGGTAAAGCAAGATCAACCACATCAAGAAGAAGTGATCATCAAATCCTAAGAGACCACGGATTTCTAATAATAGCAAAGAAAGCGCACCCAAGCCACATAGATAGATTGAACGCTTTAAACCGTAAGCTGAAAGACGCTGAAGGCAATATAGGAATGACCGTGGATCCATCCTGTATCTATTTAATTAAAGACTTGGAACAATGCCAAAGGGATAGGCGGGGTGGATTAGCAAAAGATGATGCTGAACTTACCCATGCACTCGATGCTTGTAGTTACGCCATTAGTCATAAATTTCCTATCAGACGAATGATAGGCACAGCCCTAAAGTGGTAACCAATGTCAAGCGGTAGAGCCAAGGGCAACAAAAGAAAGAAAAGGATTTTGAATAAGTCATTACAAAATCACGGGAGAACCTCAACTCAATATAAAAAAAGGAAAAAGAAAAATGCATAATTTCGGCAGGTCAGTAAATAGAGTGGTAATCCCTGAACTATCAGAGGCAATAGTATTAGAAAGCGTAAAGAAAGCCTATAATAATTATTTAAGCGAACAGAACTCCAACTTAATGGAGAGTCTGGATTTCTATTACAATCAAAATCTTGATAGCCATATAGAACCTTGGTTTGCTTCGGACAGTTTAAGTCAAGTGCCACCATTCATGCAGTCTTGCGTACCAAGATTTGCAAGAGCAAGGATGATGTTATATAAACAACCGCCTAAAAGACTTATTGGTGGAGAAATTAGTGGGGAATATAATGATGTTACTTATAAGATCAATAGCAAGACAAGGGAATTTGCTGAGTTAGGTTGGTTATTGGGTTGTTGTTGGATGAAAACCAGATACAACGAAAGGAAGCAAAGGATTGAATACGAAGTATTGCCCAATGTTAGGGAGTTTTATTTCATGGGAGACTCAGAGCCGTATGGTTATGCTTATGAAATAGAATCTGTTGATAGCAGTAAAAGATATGTCTTTTGGTCTGAAGATAGAGATGGTATCCCTGGGATGCACTTTGAGTTTGATCAAAAAGGTAAAAGATTCCCTGTGTATGGTAATGAAGATATGACTAACCCTTATGGAATTAATCCTATCAGTAAAATTGAATACACTTCTAATGCTTATGACGTTGTTAGGGCTGGGCTGCATATAGGTTTGGCTATGACTGAAATAGCCTTGTCTGTTAGGTTTAGATTAGGTCAGCCTGTATTCACTGGGATAGAAGAAGGTCAAGTTAAATTAAAAAGTGGAGTTGATCATGCGTTAATTCTCCCAGAAGGAGCGTCT
The DNA here is from genome assembly GCA_963933585.1 of uncultured Saprospiraceae bacterium. Taxonomy (GTDB): domain Bacteria; phylum Bacteroidota; class Bacteroidia; order Chitinophagales; family Saprospiraceae; genus CAWVWD01. The sequence goes on along the minus strand of CAWVWD010000102.1, from coordinate 4,203 downwards.
TTCTCTTATGTTACTCCAGGCGGTACATTAACTGAATTAATTGAAGCGGTTAAGTCTATGGCAAACCAAACTGCTGAGAACAATCAACTCAGGATTAGGTGGGGTGATTCAGGTGGTAATACTCCAAGCGGTGAAGCATTAAGAATCTTAGAAATTGAGAACCTGGAATCAAGAGAAACAGATGAGTCTTTATTCAGGGAATGGGAACACAGTAGATATTTAATTGAAAGGACAATCCTTGAAAAGCATGGGTTATTGAATTTGTCTGAAGATTACGCTGTTGATTTCGGTGAAGTATCTTACCCCATGTCTCCGCAAGAAGAACGGGCTTGGCTTGATTGGAAACTTGATAAGGGTATAATGACTCGAAAGGAATTGCATCTATATTTCAACCCAGACATGACCGATGAAGAATTAGAAAGGAAAATGTCAGAAGTGAATGATGAGGTTAGGAAAACTGCCGAAGCTATTAAGCCTGTGTCCCCATTCCAGAGAATCTTAAATGCCTAATGTTCAACCATCCGTAGATGTTTTTACTGCAGAAATAAAACTGTTAGAAGAATCCTTTGAACGAGACCTAAAGAAACTCACCGTCAAATTGAAAAAAATGACGGATACAGAATTAATACAGGCAACATCACAATTAAATTTCTTTCAAGAGATTGTGGACAAAGGTTATGGGTCGGCATTAGATAAGTTTGATGGCGAGTATACAAAGATGTTAGCCACAGCCGTAAAGGAAGCAAGGAAGCGTGGAATTGATCCGTTAGCGGGTGCAAGTGTTGAAGGGCTACAAGTGTTAAGGGATATGGATTATGAACGCTTATTGGGGAGAGCAAGTTTTTATGCGTCAGAATTGCAGGCACAATTATTCAGGGGTGTTTACGGTGGTTCTTCTATTTCCCAGATTGCAAGTAGTCTTAGTGGAACATCATTAGCATCTCATCAATTAAATGTTATGGCTTATGACGGTTTAAAGATATTCGATGATATGAGTAGGTACGCTGTATTCAAGGGAGAAGATGTTGAGTGGACTTATATTGGCCCACAGGATGGATTTACACGAGACGTATGTAAATCGACTAAAGCCAATGAACCCAAGGACGGATATACAGAATCAGGGGTAAGTTCTTCAGAAACTCCATTTGGAACAAGGGGTGGATTTAATTGCCGTCATTCCTGGGAGATAAAATGAAAAACTTTAAGCCAGACAAATTAGTTCAACAACGGCGATCCGATTGGTTAAGATTGGGTGGTAAACTTGTTACTCGTATTGTTAAAGATTCAGATAGGGGGGTAAGTCAGGATCCAGATGGGCGTGCTTTTGGAAGATACAGCACAGATTATAGAATCTTAAAAAAAGCAGGGAAGGCAACACCTAAAGGGGTTTCATCCAGTAGGCAGGTCTCTCCCCCTAATCTTAGGGCATCTGGTGAAATGTTAAATTCTATCAAAGCACAAAAGGCAACTACTGATAGTGTAGAGATAGTATACAGGTCTGGCTTAAAAGTATTGGGTAATGCTAACCCACCTGCAAAGGCAAATAAACCAAGGCGTAATATTTATGGGCTTAATGACAAGAATTGGGATTTTGCTGGTGATTTTATAAGTGACGAAATTGATCAAAGGATATTAAAATTCAATCTTAAAAAGGTTTTTTTTGATATTAAAGTATAAAACATGAAATCTTATTTTTTAAAAACGCATTTAATTAATTAAATTTAACCCAATAAAACGAGGACAGAATGTCTGAAGACACAAATACACAGATCGTGGAACCACAACCAAAGCCTTATGTTGAGAGGCCTTTGATTGAGAAACCAATATCAACAGAGGTGGCTCCTCAAAGCCAGGAAGCTGATATAGAAACGCCCGACATTGGTCAGCTGGTACAGGAAAGTAAAAAGTACAGGAAAAGGGCTCAAGAATCCGAAGCGAAGTATGAGACACTCAATAAAAAACTTGAAGTTGATAGGCAAAAACAAATGGAAGAACAGAACCAATGGCAACAACTTGCCGAAGAGCGTGCTGTGAAACTTGCTGAAATGGAACCTATTGTTGAATCTTTCAAGAAAGACGAGTCGGATCAACGTGAACAGATTCTTTCTGATTTTACAGATGCAGACCGTGAAGAATTTGGGGGGCTATCATTACCTCAACTTAGGAGCCTGCATTCTAAATTAATTAATAATAATACCGTAACACCTACAAGTGGTGCTCCCGCCAGATCTTTAAATCCCGACAATAAACATTGGACGGATATGGGAAAGAAAGAAAGACAGGAAAATTGGGGGAATATTATTAGTGGTTACTCGGTTAGAAAATAAGGAGTCTTAAATGGCTTATACAGCTTTTAGTGGAGATGCCACTCATGGCACACAACTGGATGTATTTATTCCAGAATTGTGGGCTGATGGTATCCTGCGCTATTTCGAGAAACAATTAGTATTCAAACCTTTCTTTGATGATTATTCGAGCTTGGTTCAGGGTGCTGGAGATGTTTTACACATTCCGACAGTTCAAGAGGTCGCAGTTTCTGATAAAGTAGTGAACACTGGCGTAGCATACAGTGTAGCAACAGAGACCGACATTGATCTTTCTATCACAACACACAAATATGCCGCAAAGTTATTTGAAGACCTTGCAATGATCCAATCCAACGAGCAGTTGTTTGATAAGTACGCTCAGTCAATGGCTTATGGTCTTGCAAAGGCTGTGGATACCTCAATAGAGGCACTTCTTCAGACTATCGGGACTACTCAGTCTCTTGCTGCTGATAATAGCATGAGCAACGCTGATGTGGAAACTGCGCTTGGTACTTTGATGTTAAACGATATTCCAGCAGATGAATGTGCGTTCTTCGTGAACCCATTAATCTATGCTGATCTATTGAATAGCAAAGCGTTTGTTACTAACAATTCAGGTGCTGGTGTTGGTTTTGGTAATGACAATGCAGTGATGCAAACAGGAAAAGTCGGAGATTTATTCGGTATTCCCGTAATGACATCTTCATTGATCCCAACAACAACGACTGCTGGAATTGAATCAGCTTACTTAGTACATAAGTCTGCGATTGCTGTAGCAGTGCAACAGGACATTCGTGTACAAAGCGAATATTCCGTGGATTATCTTGGAACCAAAGTGGTTGCTGATATTGTCTATGGAGCTGTGATTACAACTGGAAGCCATGTTAAAGGCATCGAGTTTTTGAATCCGTAAAACCTGACAACATTAATATTGGGCGGTGGTTAATCTTGCCGCCCTTATTAAAAGGAAAGAATTATGATAGTATTAAAGAAAGGCAATCATTATAAACATACAGAGATACCCGCAGAAGCTTCTAAAATGGTGCAAGACGGCTATGAAGTAGTTAAGGGTAAGAGTTTATTAACCAAAGTAAAAAAACAACCAAAACCAGCAAAGAAAGTTATTAAGAAAAAATAATTAGACAGGGCTCGTTCATGGTTTACCATAACCTTAGAGATTAGGAGAAACAATGGCAACATCAAATTTACATAGATACACTTCCCAGGAAGCAAATAACCGTTTAGGTGGAGGCGGTTATGATTATGTCACCAACGCCACCGTCAATTCCCACACCTATGTAGCTATTCAAGCATTGTCAGTGGACTGCGTTATAACAGCAGCCACATCTACAGACACCGATATATGGGACACACTTTCATCCGTTACACTATTAGCTGGTCAAACAATCTTTGGCGAATGGTCATCCGTTCAGATAGCAAGTGGTGATTTCGCAATGGTATATAGGAAATCGAGTTAATCATGGCAAACTTACATAAACGATCCGTACAAGAAGCACTCAATGCCACGGTAGGTGGAAATTGGACAGCAAATTCCCCAGGAACTGCGGGATCAAGTGCGTCCGCAACAAATTCAATTCACTTAGCGTTAGCAACTATGACATCCACTCTTGGAGTCTATGCAGCGGTGGAGATTTATTTTAATTTCGCTGCTTCAGCAACAGATGTAACGGCAGCCAATGATATGGTGATCCCAAAGAATACATTGACATTCATCACAGTGATGGGGTTCAGGAGGCGTTTTATGATAGTCAGGGGGTTATGACGGTTAGTTTTCATAGGCATGAGGAGAAGGGGGGATTTTTTCCTGCGGGCGAAGGTGAGTTTAGGGAGAGGGAAGTGTTGGAATGGAAAAGAGTGAGTCGTTTTTGCCATTTTT
>CAWVWD010000101.1:0-9732 GCA_963933585.1 uncultured Saprospiraceae bacterium | reverse complement strand
AAAATACTATAAAAAATCATTGACTTCTGAGGCTACGATTATTATTATTAATAAAGAAACTGACGTTCCGGAAGGAAAAGTACTGTTAGTTTGTGATAATCCATATAAAGCTTATAATAGTTTGGCGTTGCGTTATCGTCCGCAATATCGAATTACAAAACCAATTTCGGATAGTGCGATTATTGGCGAAAATTGCTTTTTCGAGCCGAATGTGATGATTGGTGAAGAAGTGGAAATTGGTAAAAACTGTTACTTGCATGCGAATGTCGTCATTTATAACAATACTAAAATTGGTGATAATGTCGAAATCCATTCGGGAACGGTGATTGGTTCACCAGCTTTTTACTATAAAGGAACGCCCGAAGGTTATGAAAGATGGCATGCTTGCGGACAAGTTATAATTGAAAATAATGTAGAAATTGGTGCAAATTGTACAATTGATAAAGGTGTTTCTGGAGATACGGTAATTGGAGCAGGAACGAAATTAGATAATTTAGTTCATCTCGCTCACGGCGTTGTGGTTGGTAAAAATTGTATTATTGCGTCACAAGTTGGTGTGGCTGGAAAGACAATTATTGAAGATAATGTGACGATTTACGGCCAAGCTGGCTTATCAAAATCTATTCGAATTGGTGAAAAAGCAGTTATTTCAGCACAAGCTGGTGTTTCAAAATCCTTGGAAGGTGGCAAGTTATATTTCGGTTCACCGGCAGAAGAGGCAAGAACGAAATGGCGGGAGTTAGCGGCTTTGAGACAATTGCCAGAGATTTTGCGGAAGATGAAACGAGATTAAAATTATTCGTTTAGATATTTGATACTCAAACTATTTTGATTTGATATATTTATCGCGTAGTCATATTATGCTAAGGGCAAACGCACCAAAATAGGATTTTGATTTTGGGTTGGTATTTTTTGATTTTAGCTTTTTCAATACCTTCAATCGCTAAAAAATCAATTAAGCCTTGATTCTCGCCTGCTGTGCGAACGGATAGGTTTGCCTCTTTTCATCAGGTAAAAGAAGCAAAGTTTTAATCGTCAAATATTATTTTGTTTCAATGAAATTTCAATACGAAAATAAGATACTATTTTTAATAAATTCGGTGTGCAAAATAATTTGGTGCATTTGCCCTTTACTATTTCTAAGCAACGATTATATAATTTAAACTATGATAGATAATCATGGAAACTATAAATCACTAAAGAATGAAAATAATGATTTCATTATTCAGTCTAATCATATTACTTGCTTGTATGAATCCTCAGAACGAAAGTACCGAAATTGTAAATGATTTTAATTTTCCTTATGACCTTTCAAAACCAGATAAAGTTTATGAATTGCCGACCATTTTAAAAGAGATTTCGGCTTTGTCTATTGCTCCGAATGGCGAATTAGCTTGTGTACAAGACGAAGAGGGAATTATCTTTTTTTATAATTTAGATCAAAAAAAAATTACAAATCGGTTCATCTTTGGAAAGGCTGGAGATTATGAAGGAATTGAATTTGTCGGTGAAATCGTTTACGTTTTACGAAGCGATGGAACGATTTTCGAAATTAAAAATTTGGGGAAAACGAATCAAATCATCACGACTTATAATACGAAACTGAATAGAAAAAATGATACAGAAGGTTTAGGTTATGACGCAGAAATGAATTGTTTATTAATCGCTTGTAAAGGAAAAGCGGCTAATATTCAGATGATTTACAAGCCTAAAGCGGTGTATGCTTTCGACTTAAAAACAAAGAGTTTACGAGCAGAACCCGTCATGTTATTCTCAAAAGAAATCTTATATAATTATATAGAAACAAATGATTTAAAGGATTTATCTTTTAATCTGGATAAAAAAATACCGTTTAATCCATCGGGAATTACGGTTAAAGATGGTTTCCGATTTACGATTGCTTCCGCAGGAAAAATGATAATCGTAACGGATAATGCAGGAAATATTCAGTATGCTGAAAAGCTTGATAAAGATATTTTACCAAAGCCAGAAGGTATTACTTTTGATGAAAATTATAATTTATTTATCGCTTCTGAAGGTAAAAAAGAGGGCAACGGACATATTCTAATGTTCTCTCAAAAATAAAATTTTCTTCCGCAGATTTTCGAAATTTTCGAATTTTTACTGATTTTCATATATTTGATTTCAAAGAAATCAAATATATTTTTCGAGAAAATGTTGTCTCAATCTTTTAAGGTTGATACAAAAAAAATCTGCGAAATCTGCGGGAGAAAAAGTTAATGATTATCCCGAATCCATTCCAAAACTCGCTGCATTTCTTTCTTATACGTTGAACTTGAACCGACGTAATGATTATTCATAAATGTAAAAATCAATACTTTTCCACTATTCGTTCGGACGTAACCGCTGAGGCAATGATTATTCGATAATGTTCCCGTTTTTGCAAAAACGTAAGATGGATTTCCTGCGTACCATTTTTTAATCGTTCCAGTTTCTCCGCCAGTTGGGAAAATATCGAAAAGTGTGGTGGTATCGATATCTTGATATAAATTTTCAAGTATATAAACCATTGAACGAGGTGTAAACATATTGTAACGAGAAATACCTGAACCGTCTCGCCAAATAGGTTTATCTGGCATGTTTTGTAGTAAATTATCTTTTGAAAATTGGATAATATTCTTCGTTTGTACGGGTAAACCTTTCTCGGAAGCGCAAACAAAAAGTAATTGTTCGGCAATGAAATTATCGCTCGAATGCATCATTTTTTGTAAAATATCTTTGGTTCGATAGCTATAAATTGTGCGTTGTTTCGCTTTCATTTCAGCGTTTAATGTCCAATAGAATTGAATGTTTTTTGCGGTTGCCTCTTCCAATAATTCCAAAATCACTTCATTAGAAACCTTAAAAGGAATATCCCTACTATAAGCTGTTTCCTTTTCATAAAATGGATAATTGACCGTATTATCCATTTCATTTCGAGTTGGTTGGCTAACCTCGGTTTGTTGGTTTAGAAACTGCTCAAAATATTTTGGAACCGTGTTTGGCTCTGCGTTTCCTTTGTATTTTCGAAATCGAATAAAGTTACTATAAATCGGAAAAGTCGATAATTCTGTAGCGTAATAACCATTAAAATCGTCCCAAGACCAACCTGCTCCAAATCGATATTTATTATATTGTGGGGCATAATATAAATTCCCTTTCCACGATTTTAAAAATTCAACTGCTCGATTTTCACCAAATTCAGATTCAAAGAAGGGATGAGCGAAAGTCGGGTCTCCAGTTCCCCAAAATATCAAATCATCACCTTGAATCACATACCGCAACGACGGAACGGAATCGCTTAAAATTTTGGTACACGTATATAAGGTGTAAATTTTGGTGAGGGAAGCTGGCGTCATATATTTATCTGCATATTGCATTGCTAATGTATCGCCAGTCTCCGGATCAAAAAGCATAAAACCAGTAAAAATTTTATTAAAAACTGGCGATGTTTCGACCATATTTTGTGCGGTTACTTTTTTATGCTTATCTATTTTTTTGCCTCCAAGACAACTTGAGAACGCTATAGTTAGCGTAAACAATAGTAGTAAATAATATGATTTCATAAGCATTTTATTTTATTCGATTGTTGATAATTTGTGTATATAAATAAATACGTAAGTAGCCTGATATGAGGGTAAACGTATCAAACCGTCTTGAATTTGGCAAAATTTATCAAAGAACCAATGCTATTTATTAATAGAAATTTCCTTCTTTTTTTCCTAATGAAAAAAGGAGAAATCAAGATTTGATTGATTTTTTTTACGCTTGAAAGTATTGAAAGAGCGTTAAGAACCAATTATTATTTCAGTACAGCGAGTTTCAGTCTGTATCGCTCTTCAATACTTTCAGCCTAAAATCAAAAATACCAATCGAAAATATAAATTCAAAATCGCAATCATATTTTGATGCATTTGTCCTTTTATTTATAATGATATAACGGTTTATAGGTTTTTATCGTTTGGGTTTTATCGTCTGCCTTTATACCTTTACGGCTATAAATTTTTATACCTTCTAAAGAAAAATTATGAAATCTATCTTACAGAAATATGCAGATTTACTAGTCAATTATAGCGTAAGTCTTCAAGCCGGCGAACGAGTTTTGATTAAAGCTCCGATGGTTGCAGAACCTTTAGTGCGTGAAATCTATCGAGAGGCATTGAAAGCTGGCGGAATTCCGGTGATTGATTTTGAATTTGAAGGACGACACGCTATGTTATTGGAAAACGGAAAAGAAGATGCGTTGAAATATGTTTCGCCACTTTATGCCGAAGCAATGAATAATTATGAAGCGTACATTCATGTTCGTGCAACGGAGAATCATTCGGCAATGGCGAATGTTCCTAAAGGAAAAAGTAAATTATTCAACGATGCTCATGCTCCTTATCGCAAGACATATTTTGAGCGGACGGCAACGCTGGATATGAAACGTACACTTTGCGAATACCCGACACAAGGTTCAGCACAGTTGGCAGGAATGTCATTTGAGGCATATCAAAATTTTATTTTTAATGCTTGTAACCTGTTTGCTGAGGATCCAAGAGCCGAATGGCTGAAAGTTCGTGCGGCACAACAAAAAGCGGTTGATTTATTAAATAGTCGGACGAATATCCGTTATAAAAGTGATAAAATTGATATCTCATTTAGTACTGAAGGACGGAAATGGATGAACTCAGACGGACAAACAAATATGCCTTCGGGAGAAGTTTATACGTCACCAGTGGAAAATTCTGTGAATGGTGTGATACACTTTGATTATCCAGTCGTTCAAATGGGAAAATATGTAGAAGGCGTAACACTTTGGGTTGAAAATGGGGAGATTCAAAAGTGGGAAGCGAAGCAAGGTCAAGATGTTTTGGATTATGTTTTTAATGAAATTGAAGGTTCAAAATTTTTCGGCGAAGCGGCAATCGGTACGAATTTTAATATCAATCGTTTTACGAAAAATATCCTTTTCGATGAAAAAATTGGCGGTACGATTCACATGGCAATTGGTCAATCTTACTTGCAAACAGGTGGAAAAAATCAATCTGCGATTCATTGGGATATGATTGCGGATATGACAAATAATGGTCAAATTTTCGCAGACGGCGAATTGATTTATGAAAATGGAAGGTTTACTTTTTAGATATTATGAGTTCGACCATTGAGGCGTAACATAAAGTTTACTAATTAAAAAACAAACGAAACCGTCATTGCAGCATTTGCCGTAATGACGATTTCTATATTTTTATATTATGAAAAAGTTAAAAATTAGCGTTCTTTTTATCACAATCATCACTTTATTCATCGGCTGTACACCCACTGAAAATACAACAGACGGAAATCAAATAGATGCACAAGCGAAATTGTTAATTGGAAAAACTTGGAAATTAGTTGGTACGGCGTATTATGAAATAGACCAATATAATGAGCGACCAAAAGAGGAGAAAGGTTTGACGATTATATTTCAAGAGGAAGGAAGAGTTAGCTATAAATTATCGATGAACAGTTGTTTTGGAAGTTATACATTGGATAATGAAAAAATGTTGATAACGTCTGGAGGTTGTACGAAAATGTGTTGCGATACTGAGTTTGCAGATGAATTTCAAAGTATATTAGGTACTGCAAAATCGTATAAGATTCAAGGAGAAAACTACTTGGTGATTAATGGCGCAGAGGTGATTTTGAAACTGGAACTTGTGAAGGATTGATGAGTTGATTGTAGGATTGTTTCGCTCCTCGGTTGCTAATGATTGTGGTGATGAAGATGGAAAGCACTTTCAAAATGCTTTCCATCTATCCTCTTTAGTAACGAAAGGAGCGTGACAATTAATTATTTCACGTTATGAACGTGAACATCCATTTGAGGGAATGGAATACCAACTTTCTCCCGGTCGAATGCTTTCTTAATATTTTCGTGCAGGAAGAAATACGCATTCCAATAAGTGGGAACCGTAACCCAAGGACGAACGATGAAGTTCACCGAACTATCTGCTAATTCTGATACATAAATATCCGCCCCTTTTTCTTTCAATAAATATGGACATTCGTCAATTACCTGTTGAATAACGCTTCTCGCTTTATCAATATCATCCGTATAACCGATTCCGAAAGTTAAATCCAAACAAGTCACATTTCCTTCTTCCGCAGAAAAATTCGTGATTGAACCATTTGATAAAGAACCATTTGGGACGATTATTTTTCGGCCACCAGGAGCTGCTAAAATCGTTGTAAAAATTTGAATTTCTTTAACGATGCCTTTGAATCCTTGTGCTTCTACTAAGTCACCGACTTTGAAGGGTTTGAAGAATAAGATTAAAGCACCTCCAGCGAAATTAGCCAAACTACCTTGCAATGCTAGACCGATAGCGAATGAAGCCGCACCAAGAATCGCTACAAATGAAGTCGTTTGAATACCCAAAGAACCAGCTGCGGAAATAATTAACATCACTTTTAAGCCGATGTTTAATAACGATACTGCGAAGGTTCTGAGCGACGGCTCGATTTTAGATTTTTCTAGTACTTTTGTAATACCTTTCGTGGCTAAACCGATAACCCACCAGCCAATAACCAAAATCGCTAAAGCACCTAAAACAGATGGCGCGAATAATGTTATTTTTTCTAATAATAAATTAATATTCTCCTGCATAATAAAATTAGAGTTTAGTATTTGTAATAAGGAATAAAAAAGCCTTTTAAAGTATTTTTTGATACTCTAAAAGACTGTCATATACTTACAAAGGTAATAAATTATGGCCTAATAATTTCATTAGGTGACAGGGTGTTTTATGCTATTTGCAATGAAAATACGTAGTAGTAATCTTTCGAATAAATTAAAATAGGAGGAAGCGTATTAATTCCGACTTTTTAAACTTTATATTTTTCAATCATCTTTTCGCTATAATTCCAAAGCTTTTCGGCTAAAGCTTCATTTTCTGCCAATTTTGAAGGTCTTTTTTCTTGTACTTTTTCAAAATATTTTCCTGAAACTTCCATTAAAGGCGAAGACGCTAAGTAAACAGAAGTCGAAGCTCCTTTTTCTGGGGACATTAAAAATGGTTTTGCAAGTTTCCAGAGACTTCTAAAATACCAAGCTAAATTATCGGCTCCAAAATCAGTACCGACCACGCCAGGATGTAAACAGTTCGCCAAAATTTTTGGATATTTTTTGGCTAAACTTTTCGTGAATAAGATATTTGCTAATTTCGATTGAGCATAAAAGCCCATGCTGCTGTAATCTTCTTGCATTCCTTCCAAAGTATCGAAATCTATTTTGCCGGTGTAATGAGCTATTGACGAAACATTGACGATTCTTGGTGTTCTCGTTGCCAAAATATTCTTCATCAATAAATGTGTCAAATAGAAATGTCCGAGATGGTTGATACCAAATTGCCACTCAAAACCTTCTTTTGTAACGGCTGGCGTATCATTGATTAAACCAGCATTATTTACTAGAACATCTAAAGAATCATATTTTGATTTGAAATCATCGGCACATTTTTGAATAGATTTGAAACTTGATAAATCGCATATTAGTAAACTAACATTTTCATTTTTAGATATTTTTTTTATTTCCTCAACGGCTGCTTTTCCTTTAGTTTCATTACGACAAGCAATAATAACGGCTGCATTTCTTCGGGCTAAACCAATCGCAGTCGCTTTTCCAATTCCATTATTTCCTCCGGTGATTAAAACTCTTCTTCCTTTCACAATCTTATTTTAAATGGTTAATTATTAACTTTCGTGACATAAATCTAACATTAAAATTACTAATAATATTTTAAAGCACGTAATGCCTTCGTAGCTTAAAAATAAGATAATCGTAATAAAACAGTGTCGGTAAACGGTACCTCAAACCTTTATTAAAATATAAAACGGCCACAAATGGACTCGGTTCTCCTAACCTTTTAACACTTGAAATATTCGGAGAACCGATACCGTTTGTAGGGATTATCCTATACTTTTAAAACGTTTTTTAATCAATTTTCGATTCCACATCATCTAATATCAATTCGACCCACATTCGATACATTTTTCCGGACGGATGTAATTGATCGTTTGCCAATAACGCAGGGTCATTTTCAGCTAGCCGAGAAATCGGTGTAATATTGAAATATTCTATGTTAAAACTATCGGTGACTTCTAAATTAATCGCATTAAATTCATCAATTTGTTGACTAATTTGTGGGCCATTGAAACCGGCGAAGGGTGTCACGCCATAATCAGGAATGGAAAGGACAAAAACCTTATTCTTATCGCCGCCAGCAAAACCAATTGCTTGTTGTAAAAGCGTTCGAAATTCTGCCCTGTAAATATTTTGTGGGCGTCCTTGATATTGATTATTGACACCAATTAATAAGGAAACTAAACTGAAGGTATCGGTAAGGTTTTCATTTGCAATTCCAGTCATTAAATTATCCGTTCGCCAACCAGTTTGAGCGATAATATTCGCATTGTAACATTGATAACCTCGTCGTCGTAGTGAACCGACTAACTGAACTGGAAATCGTTTATCAACATCTACATCTTGTCCAATTGTATAAGAATCTCCCAAAGCCAAATATCGAATATTTTTTGGTGCGGTAACGATATTTATTGAATCAATCGGAATCTGGATTGGTTCAACAATTGGATTATTGTTATCGTTATTACAAGCCATTAATAGAAAGGGAATTAATAATATAAAAAGTCTTAAAGAAATCATATTTTTAGATTTTTAGAAAATGGCTTTCTCATAAAAAAAATTTCAATCACAAAATATGCAAAAGGCATTCACAAAAGAATGATTTAGAAAGGAAAAATAACTTTCATGAAAACTCTTTTGTGTCTTTTGAGCCTTCTTTCGAGGTTTCAGAACAAGTTGTGGTTCGAAACAAACGGACTTTACGGTGATTTTTTTATAAGAAAACCCTTATTTTTAGTGTAAGGATGATTCAATAAGAAGAGAAAAGATATTGTTGAATTATATTTCAGAAATACGGAAACGGCAAAACTATGAATGGAAAAATATCAGCAGGACATCACGTAACGGCACAAGCAGCTTCGGAAATTTTAAAAATTGGTGGAAACGCTGTGGATGCTGCGATTGCTGCAATGTTCGCCTCTTTTGTGGCAGAACCGTGTATGAGTTCGGCAGGAGGCGGAGCGTTTGCCAATGTTTTATTCAATGGAAAAGCTCGTGTTTATGATTTTTTCTGCCAAACGCCACGACAAAAACGGCCAGTTTCAGAAGTTGACTTTTTTCCAATAACGGTTGATTTTGGGGATACAACGGAAGATTTTTATGTTGGTCGAGGTTCGGTTGCTGTTCCTGGAGCAATAGCTGGCGCCTTTGCCCTACATCGAGATTTTGGTTCTATTCCGATGCGAGAATTGGTGCAACCAGCGATGGAGTTCGCCAAAAATGGTGTTGAAGTCGTTCCTTTTCAATATTTAGATTTTCAGTTATTAGAATCTATTTTGCAAGTTTCTGATGTTTCTAAATCCATTTATTTTAAGGAAGATGGTACGTTGAAAAATATTGGCGAAAGCCAAAAGATGCCACAGTTTGTGGACTTTTTAGATTTTATAAGTAGGGAAGGAGAAGCAGCATTTTATCAAGGTGAAATTGCAAGAAAAGTAGCGGACGACCAAGCCAGAAATGGTGGTTATTTGACTCGGGAAGATTTTGAAAAGTATGAAGTGATTATTCGAGAACCGTTGAGTTTCAAATATCGCGAGTATGAAATTTTGACGAATCCATTGCCAAGT
>CAWVWD010000100.1:0-9738 GCA_963933585.1 uncultured Saprospiraceae bacterium | reverse complement strand
CAGATAATGACTACATATTTAGTATGGTTTATGAAAATGGTATTTTCGTGTTAGCGGGGGAACACCAAACGCAAAACACCTCTAATATTGATGCTTTACTAATGACCGTTGATACTTTAGGACAGTTCTTAACGTATCAAACTTTTGGTGCCTTAAATAAGGTTGAATCCTTTCATTCCGTTGCAAAGACAAGTGATAATGGTTATATTTTAGGTGGTTTTGCCACTGGGAATTTCGGTTCTGGAAATGATTTTTATTTAATGAAATTGGATAATAATTTTAATTTTGAATGGCAACAAATTCGAGGTTCATACATTAATGAAGTCGGAATGAAAGCGGTGGAAATGGTCGATGGCAATTTTATTATCGTTGGTGATCAAGCTCAGCAAACTGGAAATTATAATGTTTACTGTCAGTTTTTTGCACCGGACGGCACTTATATCAAAGATTTGAGGGTACAATCTCAATATAATGGCGGAAGTAAAACAGCTATTTTAGATGATGATAATAATATCGTCATTATTGGAGAAATGACGACTGCGGCAAGTATCGAGTTTGATTTTTATATGATAAAATTAGATTCCAATGGCGACTTACTCTGGACTTCTTACCTGACCGATCACATCGGCGGAGATGCCGGTTTCTCTCTACTTCAGATTAATTCGAATAATTATATTGCAGTAGGTTATGGCCGAAATCCGGTAACAAATAATCAAGATATTGTTTTAATCTCTGCGGATACATCCGGAACAGTCGTTGACAGAAAATATTTTGGTGGAATAGGTTCAGAAATTGGTTACACCGTTACACCTTCTATTCATGGCGGTTTTTTAATTTCAGGATTTACTAATGTATCTTCTGACTTTCAATATTTTCTGATTTACGATAATGTTCAATTAGCCGTTAGTACAAATACAAATTCTGTAGTTGAAAATAAAATTTCCGTTTTTCCAAATCCTGTAATAAAACAGGTTTTTCATTTCAGTACACCAATTGAAAAGGTCAAAATCGGTATTTACGCCTTCAACGGGCAATTAATCGAAGCACGTGATGTCAATCAATCAATTGATGAATATCACCTACAAAATCATTTACCAATTGGTAATTATTTTGTTAATTTACAGTTTGAAAATTATTCAAAAACAATTCAAATTATTATAAAATAAATGGGAACTTTAAAATTTAAAACAACAATAAATTGCGGCAATTGCGTCAGGACGGTAACTCCTTTCTTGAATGAATTAGAAGGCATTAAATCATGGAATGTCGATACCGAAAATCCAAATAAGATTCTTTCCGTGGAAACGGATAGTTTGGAAGCTGAAATAATAGTGGACACAGTGGAAGACCTTGGGTTTGAGGTGAAATTAATCTAAGTATTCCTAATTAAGACGAATCAAAAGGTTAAAAAGTCCGTCATGCTGAACTGGTTTCAGCATGACGAAATAAGATTAAGCACTTAATTTACAACTATTTTGTGCCGCACGTCTTAAAATTTAAAAACATTTAATTATCACCCTAAATCCCTAAGAATCATACCTTATATATAGTGTATAAAACAGCCGATTCGACCAAAGGATAGTTTCTCTTTGTCAAAATATAACTGCAAAATCAAAAAGTTCACTAAAAACTGTATATTTGCACACGTTTTTCAGTAGAGGACACAAACCAAAGCATTCGTTGATTAATGAATTGGAAAGTTCGATGTTCATCGAGCTTATTTTTTTGTTGATTATCAGCAATTTAGACAATTCATTAATTGCTGAGTAAGGTGTTTTGTTGAAGAAAAAAATTCAATAAAAATTTAGAATAAAAAAAGATGCAAGGGAAAAGTTTAGTTAGATTCTTCTTAATTTTCATGTTGATTATCGCTGTTTGGCAATTGTTTTTAAACTTTCGCACAAATAGTGTTGAGAAAAATGCAATGGGTTATGGACAAAATTCTGTAGCTAACATGGAAGAAGGAGTCGCGAAAGATTTTACGTCTAAGCGATTGGAGCAGGTTTATTTGGATTCAGTTTCAAGTGAAACCGTATTAAATCTTGGCTTGATTAAATATTCTTACAACGACCTTAAAAAACAACAACTTCAATTAGGTTTGGATTTGAAAGGTGGTATGAGTATGGTACTTCAAGTTGATTTGAAAGATTTAATCGTTTTATTAGCGGATGGAAATGAGAAAGATGAAGATTTCAAAAAAGCGTTGGATTTAGCGACAGAAAATCAGAAAAATTCTTCTTCTGATTATGTGACGCTTTTTACACAAGCTTTTGAAGAAGTTGCTCCAGGTAGAAAAATAGCAGAGCTCTTCTATTTGAATCCTATCATGAAAGATGACGGAGATGAGAAAGGCATTAGTCTTACCTCTTCAAATGCGGAAGTTTCAGCAGCAATTCGTAAAAAAGCAAACGAAACAGTAGGTTCTACTTTTGATCGTTTGAAACAACGTATTGATAAATTCGGTGTAACTCAACCAAACGTAGCTTTGGATGAAAATACAGATAGAATTATTGTTGAATTACCAGGTGTTCAAAATGCAGAGCGTGCAAGAAATTTTGTACAACAAAGTGCTGTATTAGAATTTTGGGACATTTATGAAATTCAAGATATCGCCGGAGGTTTCCAACGTGCAAATGCATATTTCAAAAATAATCCGCTTAGTGGAAAAACTAATGACGGTGATACTTTTGAGGAAAAAGATACGATTGGTGGTGAAGTAATAGATTCAACTATCGCAGAACGTGACGAAGTCGCAGATTCTAATCAAATTGATAACCTATCAACGGGTCCTTTATTCGAGGTTTTTGGTGCAAATTTGACTGGTAAATATGATCAATCTTATATGGGTTTGGCGAATAAGAATGATAAAAAACAGGTTGATGCTTTATTGAAAGAAGCTAAAGCTAAAAACTTCTTCCCGAAAGATGTACTTTTCTTGTGGTCGCAAAAGCCTTATAAGGATTATACAACGAATGAATTTACAAACGATTACGTACTTTACGCAATCAAAACAAATAATAAACCAGCTCCTTTAGAAGGTGATCAAGTAGCATCAGCAAGAGAGCAGTTGGATCAAGAACAAGGCGAAGTTGCGGTTTCATTGACACTGAAACGTGATGGTGCAAGAGCTTGGGGACAAATGACTGAAAAAGCTTATCCGACTCGTAAGTCAATTGCGATTGCATTGGATGGTGAAGTAGTTTCTGCTCCTCATGTACAAGCGGTAATGAAAGATGGCCGTTCTCAAATTACTGGTAATTTCTCAGCGACAGAAGCTCGAGATTTTGCAAATGTTTTACAGGTCGGTAAATTACCTGCAAAAATAGAAATCATTGAGGAAAACATCGTAGGACCTTCATTAGGTCAGGATAATATTAACCGTAGTATCATTTCATTAGCAATTGGTCTAGGTTTAGTATTAGCATTTATGGTGTTCTACTATGGTGGTGCGGGTATCATTTCTATCATTGCATTATTAGCGAATTTAGTATTCATTTACGTTTCCTTATCGTCCTTAGGAACGGTTGTTACTTTACCAGGTATTGCCGGTATCGTATTAACAATTGGTATGGCGGTGGATGCCAATGTGATTATCTTTGAACGGGTTCGAGAGGAACTCCGAGATGGAAAATCATTAATCATGGGTATCAAAGATGGTTTCGCGAATTCTTATTCTGCAATCATCGATGCGAATGTGACGACGCTTTTAACAGCATCTATCTTATTCTACTTCGGTTTAGGACCAATTAAAGGTTTCGCAGCCGTTTTGATGGTCGGTGTTTTGACCTCATTATTCACAGCCGTTTTAGTGGGTCATTTAATTATCAACTGGTGGACTGAGAAAAAAGGAAATAACTTAACATTCTCCACACCTCCAACTAAAAGTGCTTTTTCTAAAGTAAATTATGATTTCATTGGTAAGCGTAAAATCGCTTATATGATTTCTGGAACAATCATCGTTTTGGGTATTATTTCAATGATTGTAAGACAAGATGCTTTTGAGTTAGGTGTTGATTTCCAAGGTGGACGTTCTTATGCTGTTCAGTTTGAAGAAGGTGTAGAAGTAGACAGAGCAAGTGTTAAAGAGGTAATGACTAAACATTTTGAAAAAAATGCGCCTACAGTGAAAACTTTCGGTAATGCAAATACTTTAGAAATTACGACCTCTTACTTAATTAAAAGTACAGATAAGGATGCTGATGGAAAAGTTTTGGATTCATTATATGCAGGTATCATAGAATTGATTGGAAAGGATGAAGGAATTGCAGCATTTTCGAGAACAGATACGACTGGTGCAGTTGCGAAAACATTCCTTACTCGTCAGATTAAAGTAGGTCCAACCATTGCGGATGATATTATGAAGTCTTCATTTGAAGCCGGTATTTACGCATTGTTATTGATCTTCTTATATATCTTTATTCGATTCAATAAATGGCAATATTCAGCAGGAGCGGTTGCAGCATTATTCCATGATGTTTTAATTGTATTGAGTATTTTCTCAATCTTCCACGGAATTTTACCATTCTCATTAGAGATTGATCAAGCCTTTATTGCGGCATTATTAACGGTTATCGGTTATTCGATAAATGATACGGTAGTTGTATTTGACCGTATTCGGGAGTATGCTAATTCTTACGCAGCCGATTCTAAGAAAGATTTAATCAACCGTGCCGTAAATAATACGATTTCTCGTACGATCATTACGTCATTAACAACCTTATTCGTTGTATTGATTTTATTCTTATTCGGTGGTAGTTCAATCACAGGTTTCTCATTCGCATTGGTAATCGGTGTGATTGTAGGTACGTATTCATCCGTTTTCGTTGCAACACCAATTATGCACGATTTGACAGGTGATTTCAAACCTAAAACTGTAGAGAAAAAGAAAAGTAAATACGCTGCTATTGAGAAAGAAGCTTAATGTAGTTTAAATAGTGTCTCTTTATAGAGCCTAAATATAAAAAGTGTCACTTCGTTTTCGAGGTGACACTTTTTTAGTTTCAGGTGTTTAGTAATGATAAAAATATTTTGCTTCCTCTGTGATTTCTTAAATAATATTTAAACCAAATTAAAACTAAATTAAAGTTAAAAAATTTCTATTTTTGACTTACATTTTATGTGCATCCCTCACCATTGTCGCACAATAAAAACCTTGTACTTACTGCAAGCTTTCTTTCATTATTTCATTATTCGGTTACCTCTGCCTGATATTTCAGTATCACTTCGAGTATGATTTCATATTGTAGGCCACCATTCTAAGCTTAAAAAGCTTGATATCAAACTAACGTGATTCATTCTCCAAAAACACCAAAACACATTAATTTTTTAAAAAATTCAACCGAGTTATTTTGTAAATTTAGATGAATAGTAATATTATGAAGTAAATTTAAAATACTTTCTAATACTTCCGCTATTTGACTACCTCCCTAAAGTTGGACAAGATAAGCGACACTTTAAGAACATCTTCCATATAACTATCTGATTTTAGAAGAATAATCTCCTATTTCAATAATGTGCACCAAATAAACAACAATCAAAAAATTAGCGAAGCAATAATATCAAAAAAACATGAAATACACACTAACACTAACACTTGCATTATTACTTTCTATTATAGCAATAGGACAAAGTAGCATGAATTACGTACAGGGCGAAGTTCTGATTCGACTTGAAAATGATGGTCATTTAAAAAATGTCATGAATAACTTTCAGACATTTGAGGGACAAGCCACCGATTTGAAAATTAGCAAACAAGTTTCCAAACATTTGAAAATTTGGTTATTGAAATTTGATGAAACCATTTCTCATCAACGATTAATGAATGCACTGTACATGGATGCAAACGTGATGGAAATACAACTAAATCACACCGTAGAACTTAGAAATACAACACCAAACGATATTGATTTTTCATCACAATGGCAATATATTAATACCGGTCAAAGTGGCGGAACCGCCGGCGCTGATATGGATGCAGAATTAGCTTGGGACGTAACAACTGGTGGTTTGACGCCGCTTGGAGATACGATTGTTGTCGCTGTAATTGATGAGGGATTTGATATTACGCATCCAGATTTTGGTGACAATCTTTGGCGTAATTATAATGAAATTCCAAATAACGGAATTGATGATGATAACAATGGATTTATTGATGATTTCCGGGGTTGGAATGTTCAGCAAAATAATGATGATGTGACGAATGGCGGATGGCACGGAACGGCTGTAGCCGGAATCGTAGGCGCTCAAGGTGATAATGGAACTGGTGTAACCGGAATGAATTGGAATGTAAAAATAATGACCATCCGTCTCACAACTACTGTCGAGTCGGACGTTTTAATAGCGTATGATTACACGTTACAAAACAGAATGTTATATAACCAATCAAATGGAACAGCCGGTGCATTTGTCGTGGCGACAAATGCTTCTTGGGGAATTAATAATGGTCAGCCGTCACAAGCTCCGCTTTGGTGTGCATTTTATGATACATTAGGCGTTCACGGAATTTTAAATGCCGGAGCAACTGCAAATGCTAACTTTGATATAGACGTAACCGGAGATTTACCCACGGCTTGTCCAAGCGATTATATGCTTTCCGTAACAAATATAAATCATAATGATCAAAAAGTAACACAAGCAGGTTATGGTGCAACGACGATTGATATGGGTGCTTTTGGAGCAGGAACCTGGACGCTTGATGGCGGTGGCGGATATGCCGCTTTTGGTGGAACTTCGGGAGCAACCCCTCATGTTGCAGGAATGATTGGTTTATTATATTCCGTACCTTGTATTTCGTTTGCGACTTTATCTAAGACGAACCCTGATAGTGCGGCATTGTTAATGAAACAATTTTTGATGAATGGAACAGATCCGAATGCTTCTCTAAACGGAATTACGGTTTCGGGCGGACGTTTGAATATGAATGGTTCGATTCAAGAAATGTTGAATAATTGCCCTTCAAGTGATGTTTGTGTAACACCTTACAGCTTATCTGCTTCTAATATTTCAGATACTTCTGTGACTTTAGGTTGGGGAGCATTTATTGATACAATTACTGATTTTAGTCTTCAATATCGAGCAATCGGAACGGCAAACTGGACAACTGTAATCGTTTCTGATACGAATTTGGTTTATAACTTAACAGGCTTAATGCCTTGTTCTAATTACGAATTCCAGGTAGAAATGGATTGTGATACTTCGCTAAGTGGTTATTCTAATCCATCTATTTTCCAAACAGATGGTTGTTGTACGGCACCAGACGGTTTAGCTTTAACGAGTGTCACAGATACAACTGCGGATTTAACTTGGAATAGCGTTTTATCGGCTCAATCTTATGACATTCGTTCTCGAGAAGTTGGTTCTCCGACTTGGATAAACGTTACTGGATTGACAAACATTAATTATCAATTTACAGGTTTGACCGCTTGTGCATCCTATGAAGTAGAAATACGAACGATTTGCCAGAATGATACAACGGCCTATGGAATGACTTTCAATTTTAGTTGTGGTTGTGGCGCTTGTTCATCTTTACCATATTGTGCCTCACAAGGAAATTCTGTGGCTGATGAATTTATTGAAGAAGTTATATTTGGTACGATTAGTAATAATTCAGGTGTAGGAATATCCGGCTATACAGATTTTACAAGTATTTCAACCGATGTTTCAACCAGTCAAACTTATCCAATATCCTTAACACAAGGGTACACTAGCTCTACTTATAGTGAATTTTTCACCGTTTGGATAGATTATAATCAGAATGGAACTTTTGATGCTTCTGAGCAAGCCTATACTTCTGGCGGAACAACAACTTTCCCAAATACTGGAAATATCAGTATTCCAACTACGGCACTTTTAGGACCAACTCGTATGCGTATTTCGATGAAATATAATACAGCGTCCACACCTTGTGAAGTTTTCCCTTACGGAGAAGTAGAAGATTATTGTATCAATATACAGCAAGGAGCCCCACCTGTTTGTGATATTCCAACAAATGTTTCAAGTGCAAATATCACAACTTCTACGGCAACTTTAAATTGGGATACGATGCCATTTGCGACAAGTTATGATATACAATATCGTGCAACTGGAGCAACAACTTGGATACCGCTTAATACCGTTAATACCGCATTAACAGTTTCTGGTTTAACCGATTGTATAGATTATGAATTTGAAGTTCGTACTAATTGTGGCCTGAATAACACAAGTACTTATAGTACGACCACGAATTTCACAACGACTTGTATCTGTAATCCTATTACGGATTTAGATACAACATCTATTAATGAATTAGATGCTTCTTTCTCTTGGTCTGCGACTACGAATAATGTTTCTTATACGCTACAATATAGAACGATAGGAACAACGCAGTGGGCAATAACACCAATGATTACAGGCACAACATATCAGTTAACAAACCTACAACCTGCAACAACTTACGAAGCTCGTATAGAGATTACGTGTACAGGAAATGAGATTTCAACGCCATCAAATGTAGTGACATTCTATACGGATTGGACTGTAGGAACGAATAATTTACCAACAGACTTAGAACGCTTAAACGTGTATCCAAATCCATTCGATGAGTCAATTCAATTGGTCATTGATGCTATAAATAGCCAAAATATTGGTATCGAAATATTTGATTTATCTGGAAAATTAATTATTTCAGAACAAAATCAAATTGTTAATCGTGGTACAAATACCTTGATGATTAATACGAATAAATTACTTTCAGGAATGTATATTTTGAAAGTAAGAACGGAAAAAGGTTTGGTAACAAAACGGATAATTAAGAAATAATTAAAAATTAAAAACGGTCGTGTGAATCTAATTTTTTGGATTTGCAGGACCGTTCTTAGTTTGAGAAACCTATAAAGCCTTGGTCATAAAAACCTTATTCTGATTTTAGATTATTTTAGGATTGGCATTTTTGATTTTAGGTTGAAACCATTGAAAAAGCCTTAAAAATAGAATTTATGATCTATCAGCCATTCATACAGCAGGCGGAGACTTAGATTCAATAACTAAGCGTAATAAGTCCTGTCGGATTTTTTGATTCATTTTCCATAATATCAGTTACTAAATACGGGAGCCTAATGCAACTGCTCAAAAGTTATTGATAGTTTATTCTCGTAGAAACCGTGTCGGTTTTAAAAACCGACACGGTTTAACTGTCAAGGATTTCTGAACGAATGCACTAATAGAACTTCATGCAACTTATTTCCATTATACAAAAGTAACTTTTCCTATATTTTAGGCCCTTTTATTTAATCTTTATGGAATTCATCAAAAGGCCATAATTTTTTCTACGTTCTTTTCAATTTCCTATGAGTACTTCCGTGCTTAAAGTTTCAAACAAAAAAACGGCTAATTTCCATTACAGAAATTAACCGTCATATTTTTACGTCAGAACGAAAAATGATTGATAATTTATCAATCATTACTTCTAAGCTGCTTCTTTTTCGTATTTCTCTTTCAGTTTTTTGTCCGCTACATTTTCATTTAAGAACTCGTTTAAGACATCAATATTCAGATTCGTAATAATTTCACCGAATGTATTGATTCTAATATTGAAGCCGCTTAATGCTTCGTGAACTTTTGGTTGCGTACG
The DNA here is from genome assembly GCA_963933585.1 of uncultured Saprospiraceae bacterium. GTDB lineage: Bacteria > Bacteroidota > Bacteroidia > Chitinophagales > Saprospiraceae > CAWVWD01. The sequence continues at coordinate 131 of CAWVWD010000100.1, read as the reverse complement.
TTTTTTTGCCATTGCTTCATTTTCGTTTGTAAATTAAAAACTAAAAGCAAGACGTAAACAACCAACCTTTAATCTTTAACTAATTCATCAAAATAATCATAGGCTTTTGTGAAGCGATTATTTACTTCATC
>CAWVWD010000099.1:0-9749 GCA_963933585.1 uncultured Saprospiraceae bacterium | reverse complement strand
ATTCATCGTTCTCATCCTTTCTGCTAAGAAATGCAGGAAGTTTTGGAGCACCAGGATGTATCCGAGTAACGATTGGAACAGCAGAAGCGAATGATGCTTTTCTCCACGGACTGAGAGAAGTGATGTCTCAGAATAGTTAGCAATTTATAGGTAGTAAGTAGTTGGAAGTTACTTTATTTTGAACGACCAACTACTCACTATTAAATTCTAAAATCCTCCATCTTCTTCATCTGCTATCACAATCTTTTTTAATACTTTTCCTGTCAAATCAGTGATCACTTGTAGATTTTCCGTTTCAGTAGATAAATCGATAATGTAAGATTGAGAACCGTCCTTTTTTTCCATTTTCAGAACATAAGTAATGTAAGTTTCACCCAAGTTTTTGGTGAGAGAAGTCACCACATTAACGGGTAGCTTATCCTCTGCCAACACGGTTGAAGTTTCTAGCCATTCACCGGATTTGCTGAATGTAGCTTCCTTGTAATCATTTCCTGCCCAAAAAGAAGCCAAGAAAGTTCCTCCGCTCGTCCATTCTACATCCTGTGCAGATGGAAATTTTGCTTTAAGAGCTTTTTGGATGTTAACGGGAACATCAGAATTCTGTGCAAAAACGCCTACTTGTAGGAATAAGATTGCAAAAATAATTAATACATTTTTCATCGTTTTCATCGTTTTTATCGGAAAAACCGATACCTCTGTGTTTAAAAAAAAATGATTGAAAATTTTGTTTACAATACCAATTGAAATAAAAAATATCACATAAGACGCAATCTTTTTTAATAAGTTACATTGGATTAAAAAATATTTTCACCTTTTTTAGTTAAAGTTTTGAAAGCATTGCTATAGCCGTATTTTAGATTTTAATTTTTCATTCAAAATGATGAAATATTAGAATTATATCGAAAAAAAAAGGGATTAATGCAGCCGCATTAATCCCTTTAATAACCTTAAGTAAATTTGAATTAGCGAGGGAAACTCGTAACTCATTATCCTAAAAGTTTTATCTAACTAATAAAAGTTCGCCTTTTCTCACAATCACTTTATCATCTACCGTACTTTTGTATTCCAAAATCCAAACGTAAGTATCCACAGGTTGATCCATGCCACCTACTTTGCCATCCCAACCTAAATCACTTGGTGTGGCAGAATTTGATTCATAAAGTAATTGTCCCCAACGATTGAAAATTAAAAATTTGAATGTTGTAATTTCGCAACCTTCTTCAACGATTGGGAAAAGGTATTCATTCTTTCCATCATTATTTGGTGTAAATGCATTTGGTAACGCCACGAAACAATCACAAGCTTTCTCTGAAATCGTGATTTCATCGCTTGAGGCACAGTTATCTTCTGTTACGGTAACGGTATAAGTTCCTGCATCGGAAACCGTAATTGTTGGATTTGAAGAACCATTGTTCCATTGGTAAGAACGGTTATTGCCACCAGAAGCACTAATTGTAATTTCGTCCGAAGTACAGATTGTTGTATCATTTCCGAGATTGATAATTAGTGATTGACCATCTATAATCGTAATGGAATCATTACTTTGACAACCATCAGCGGCATCCGTCACGGTTAAATAAAATGTACCGGAAGAGGATGTATTAATTGAACTATTCGTTGATTCATCTTGCCATTCATAAGTTACCGCATTAGAAACTAAAGCTATGATTTCTAAAGACTCGCCCGGACAAATTACAGTATCATCACTAAATGTTATAATTGGTAAATCAACAACCGTAATCGCAATCGTATCATTCGCATTACAACCACTAATATTTGTTGTGGTTAAAATATAATCGCCAGTTATTTTTACCGTTAAGCTATCGTTCGATGAACCATCTTGCCATTGAAAACTAACATTTGGCAAATTTGAACTTAAAATAATCGAATCCCCTTGACAGATATTGAGGTCATCGCCTAAACTTGCTGGAGTTGTAGGAATTAAGTTTAATTGGAGATTGACAATACTATCGCAACCATTGACGGAAGTTAAAGAATCTAAATAGAGACCAGTTTGTGTTTGCCACGCATTCTGTAGGAAAATAGAATCACCCTCACAAATCGAAATATCGCCGAAACCTGTATAAGTAATCAAATTCAATTCGGTCACAAGAATACTATCACAACCATCGATTATTGCTTGAACCGTATCTTGGTAGAACCCTCCTTGTGTTTGCCACGCACTTTGTAAGAAGATCGAGTCACCCGTACAAATCTGTAGGACTCGGTTTGTCGTATAAGAGGTCAATATTAATTGTGTCGTCAAAATACTATCGCAACCATTCCAAGCGGATAAAGTGTCATTATAAAAACCAGCGGCTGTTCGCCAAGCACCACCGATAAATAAACTATCACCTGCACAAGTCGAAGCGGATAAAGGCGTTGCAGGAAGATTATTCACGGTAATCGTTACATCGTCAGAAGCGGAACACATTTCAATTAGAGAAATATCATCAATCGCGGCATCATTTCCCGATGCTGCCAAATTTTGATTCATAATACAAAAATTGACGGAAGTCAAATTCCCTGAATTCCAAATAAACGTAATTTGTTGCCATTGGCAGGTGATACTAGAAATAGTAGTTGGAGTACTAATCGCTGTGCCATTTGCCATTACATAAAACTGTGCAGGATTGCTCGAAACAGCACTCATCGCCCACATAGAAAAGGTATAATTCGTATTTGGTAAAACAGTTACCGTTTGGCACCAAGCACTTACATTTGGTGTCGAAGAACAGTTCAAAACTAACATCTGCGTTCCCACGAGTGTGTGGTCATTGCAAGAAGCAAAATTGTTATGAACAAGACTTGGACTCGTTGTCACCGCATAAGTGCTATTAAGGGATAGTAGTCCGAAAGTTCCACCAGTTCCAGGAACGTGTCCAGTAGTGAAACCTGTATTTCCAAGTTCAAAATCTCCATTGGCAATTAAGTTCGTTGTTAATGGTGTAGAAACGGTGTACGTGTAAGTCGTTGTACCATTTGGTGTGGCGATAGGATTTGGAATATTTGGATTATTCAATCCTGTCGTTGGTGTCCATTCATAAACAGCAGTCGTAGGAATGACTCCTGTTGTCGTTGCATTTAGTTGGATAGGTGATGGATTACACAGAAAAGTATCGGGTGTCGTGACCGAAACGGTGTAACCACATTGAGCGGATAGTTGGATTGAAAGACTAATTAATAAACTGAATAGGAAGAATTTTTTCATTGGATTTCTTTTAATCTCAAATATGAGTTTCGAGTTATGAATTACGAGGTCTGATTAGGAATGACAATAATTTATTTTATTGATGTTCCTATTCCTAGCGTATTTTTTAGGATTATTCGCAATTCAAAACGCTGATTATTGAAAATAATAATATTTATAAATAATAAAAACATGAATATCCTACGGTAAAAATAATTTATAACTGACTGATAATCAAATTAATTTTTCATTTCATTTCAATTATAAAGGAAATTACTTTTTAGAAAGAGTAAAAGTTCAATTATTCTATATCCGTAGAATACGTTTTTCAATTCTAGATTTGTAGAAACGAATTTGTAATAATATGAAATTATCAAAATTATTATTTCGCTTATTGTATAATATTCAAAAAGTCGTAGAACGAACTCGAAACGCAGCAAAGCAAATTTGGGAAAATGTTTCGTTGGTTTTTATTAATGAACGAGAATTGCCACATGTATTTTTGAATTATATTTTTATCAATAAAGATGATTTTAAAAATGGTAAGGTCGACGTCGAATTATTGAAACATGAATTAGCTCATATCAAGCAGCGACATTCTTATGATATTATTTTTATAGAAATTTTGAAAGCGATTTTTTGGTTTAATCCGCTACTGATTTTATTTGAAAAAGCGATAAAATTAAACCACGAATTCTTGGCTGACCAATCTGTCATTAAACAATTTAAAAATGTAAAAGGCTATTAGTGCCTCTTGCTCGAAAAGGCAAAAGGCTCGATGAATAACCACTACTTGGCAAGTAGTATCAACTATTTAATTACAAAAAAACGATTATAAATTAGGACTAAAAAAACGAATAAATTGATGACTTGGGCGAAAACGGCTCTTTCCATCGGACTGTGTATCATGCTGTGTTTTGTATTTAGCAATAAGGTGATTGCTCAAGATAAAGGCGTGTCCAATGAATTAATGAAAAAGTATAAAACATTGGTGAAAAAATCTTTTGATAAAGATGGAAACCCGGGGATGATTTACAAAAAAGATGTAGATAGAATGAATAAAACCTATGCTCAAATGAGTGAGGAACAGAAAAAGTCTTTGCCAAAACTAAAAGTTCCACCACCACCGATTCCGTCAAAAAGTGGAGTAATTCCACCAAAACCTTCTGTTCCGCCTGCTCCTCTAGTACCAGTAAAAGTACCGAAAGCTGAAAAAGTATTAAAACGGTGAAGGGTGTAAAGTTTCCTGAAATCACGGTTCCAGAGTTCAAAGCAGGGCAAAAATATTTGTCAGAAATACTATCAAAATGAATCGGATATTTTGTGAATGGAGATAAAGTTGAAGCCGAGTGAAACGACAAAAAAATCAGAAGTTTTAAACCTTCATTTTACAACGGAATAGTAATGATTAAACGTCAAGTAACAAAGGTTTCGCAAAGAACGCAGAGAAATATCTTATGCGACTTTGTGAAACCTTTGCACTTAAATCATGATCGTTTTGTGATATACTCATTTTTATAGGGTAATTGCAATATTACCAACGACCAACTATTTAAATTACATTTCCGCCTTTAACTTTATTACCTTTTGATAAGATTTTTCAATTTGTGCATCCGTAATTTTCCCTTCTTTCAATAACTTTTTGACAGTTGCAACTGCTTTTTCGGCAGCTTTAGCATCGTAGAATTCCCTTGAATTATTGGAAAACATTAAAATGTCAACGCCTGCATTTATCGCTTTTTCGATAGCCGTCTCTAAGCCGTAATGCTGAGAAATTGCACCCATGTGCATATCATCTGAAATGATAATACCTTCCCACCCAAGTTGTTTTCTCAAAATATCATGCATTATCTTTTTGGAAAGTGTTGCGGGAAAAGTATCCAAACTTGCATTATAAACGTGAGCGGTCATAATCATTTCAACCTTATTACTTTTAATCAAATTTTGATAAGGTTCTAACTCTCGTTTTGTCCAGCTTTTGGTAATATCGGTGATTCCTAAATGGGAGTCTGCAGCTGCAGAACCGTGACCTGGAAAGTGTTTCAAACAGCCAATAATTCCATATGTTTTATAAACATCCAAAACAGCGGTAGCATGAGCTGTTACGATTTCCGCATCGTTAGAATAGCTGCGTTCTATTGCTCCGATGGCTGGTGATTTTGGGTTTACATTCAAATCTACAACTGGTGCGTAATTGAAATTAATACCTAAATCTTTTAATAACGTTGCCGTAAGGTTAGCGTAATATCGAGTAGAATCCAAGTTATTCATATCGCCTAAATACTGGGCAGAAACACCAACTTTTGGAAAGCCATAAGTTGTTTTTAAGCGATTGACTTTTCCGCCTTCTTGATCGATGGAAATCAATAGTTTGGTATCGTTTAAATTCTGCAAGGCAGAACAAAGCGATTTCACCTGTTCAGGAGAAGCGACATTTCTTTGAATTTCACCTTCAGAGAATAAATCATAATCGTATAAAACGACTCCACCAATATTGTATTTTTTGATGTCATTGATAATGTGATTATCGGCTGATAAATCTGCTCCTCGAAAACCAATCAGGAGCATTTGTCCGATTTTGTCTTCTAGGGTAGGTTCTGTTAATTCTTGTATTTCTTCTTGATTATCAGTCGTTTTTGTGTCACAACTAATGATTGAAATTGAAAGAAGTATCGATAAAAGCGTGATTAATCGTAATTGAAAGTTCATAGAATAAAAGTTGAATAATTTGTGATTTTAAAAATACATCGTTTGCAATATCGGACATTCAGATATTTTTTTTTGTAAAAAAATGCGACCAAAATATTCAAATCCTTAAAAATCAAAGCAATAGAGATTTGACAATCGTGTAAAAATTAAAAATAAATGGGTTTTGTGGTAAAAAATACTTATTTTTGCGGTGGATTTACGGACATTGAAAATAGAGGGACAGATAATGTCCCTCTATTTATTTGTCAAAATCCTAAAAGTATTTCAAAATAACTACAGAAAATAGTGGAAGAAAGAATAGAACAGTTGTTGCTTGAGAAATTTCAAGATGTTGAATATCAAGATTTCTTTTTGGTTGAAATAAACTTCAACCCTGCGAATAAAAAATTAGATGTTTTTATAGATAGTGATACTATTTTGACAATCGGTCAATGTGCTAAGTTAAATCGTTATTTACAGAATCATATTGATGAGAATGACTGGTTAGGTGAAACGTACACTTTAGATGTTTCATCACCTGGAATTACTAAACCGCTAATTTTTAAGCGTCAGTATGTTAAGAATATCGGACGGAATGTAAAAGTTTCGTTTGTGGAACAAGGAAAAGAAGAGGGGGAATTGGTAAGTGTAGATGATGAGGGAATTGTTCTAGAGAAAGAAATAACGATAAAGAAAGATGGGAAGAAGAAGAAGCATAAGGAAATGGTACAGACACCAATTATGTGGGAAAAGATTCACAAAACAGTCGTTAAAATTAAATTTTAAAAATAACATTTGAGTTCGAAGGATTTTCTAAATCTAAGGATTCGGATGCTCAACTATAAGATATGAATTTGGTACAAAGTTTTGCAGACTTTAAAGATGTTAAAAGTATCGACCGTCCGACGATGGTGAGAGTACTTGAGGATGTTTTTAGAACACTAATTCGCAAGAAGTATGGTAATGACGAGAACTTTGACGTTATCGTTAATACTGAAAAAGGCGATTTAGAGATTTGGAGGGTACGTGAAATCGTTGCGAATGACGCAATCGAGGATGACCGTACGCAAGTAGGAATCTCGGCAGCTTTGGAAATTGAGAATGATTATGAGGTAGGAGAGGAGTGTTATGAGAAAATTGAAATACTTGATTTTGGTCGTCGTGCGATTCAAGCGGCTCGCCAGACTTTAATTTCTCGTATTTTAGAATTAGAGAAAGATGAAATCTATCGCAAGTATAGTGAGCGAGTAGGAGAAGTGGTGTTGGGCGAAGTTCATCAGATTTTAAAACGTGAGATTTTGGTGATTGATGATGTTACGGGAACGGAGGTTATCATGCCAAGAAACGAAACGATTAAAGGTGACTTTTTCCGTAAAGGAGATATGGTTCGCGCGGTTATTAAGCGTGTAGAGATGAAAAATAATACGCCTCGTGTTATTCTTTCAAGAACGGATAATATGTTTTTGGAGAAACTTTTGGAACAAGAAGTTCCTGAGATCGAGGATGGTTTAATTACTGTTCAACGTATTGTACGTAATCCTGGTGTTCGTGCGAAAGTAGCGGTAGAATCTTATGATGATAGAATTGATCCGGTTGGTGCTTGTGTTGGTATGAAAGGTTCTCGTATTCACGGGATTGTACGTGAATTGAAGAATGAAAATATTGATATTATCAACTTTACTAATAATGATAGTTTATTAATTTCAAGAGCTTTAACGCCTGCAGTCGTTACTCGTACTGAATTGGACGAGGAAAACAAACGTGCGGCAGTTTATTTAGAAGCAGATCAGGTTTCTTTGGCAATTGGAAAAGGTGGTATCAATATTAAACTGGCGAGTAAGTTAGCCGGTTATGAAATTGATGTATTCCGTAACTCTGATAAAACAGAGGATGACATTGATTTGGATGAATTCAGAGATGAAATCGAAGGCTGGATGATTGATGAATTAAAGAAAGTTGGTTGTGATACAGCGAAAAGTGTATTGAAGTTAACAGCTGATTTTTTAATACGTCGTACAGAATTAGAAGAAGAAATGGTTACTGATATTTTGAAAATATTCGGTGCTGAGTTCGATGGTGAGGAAGAGAAATAGAGCGTTTTTGGTAGCCTATATTATAGGAAATATGGTTATAAATAACTTTATTTTGACAATAAACGGTCGTAAAAAATTGATATTAGAGGATTATGTGTAAGTTTGTTTACATAATATTATTTTGGATGAAATAATTATTTGACAAATTGAGGTAAAAGTTTGTTGTTCATTCATAAATATGTTGAAAAAGGTATTTAGAGAAATCATAAGTCTGAAATGAAGAGGTGATTATTTTGCCTATAAATTTAGATACCTCTTTATTTATTAGAATTTGTTTAACAATATATGGCAAAACGTTTAATTAAGGTAGCAAAAGATTTGAATGTAGGGATTAGTACACTAGTCGAACACTTGCAAAAGCAAGGTATCGAGGTAGAGAATAGTCCACGAACCAAGGTTTCTGACGAAGCCTATGAGATACTATTGCGTGATTTCCAGAAGTCAATTGCTATCAAGTCTCAAGCTGATCAACTAACTATCGGTACTCGGAATAAAGAGAACGAGAAGAAGGAAGAGCAAGAAAGAGAACGTAAGAAACAGGAAGCAGAAGCTCGTACTCGTAAAGAGGAGGAAGCTCGCAAAAAACGAGAGGAGGAAGAACGTACCCAGCGAGAGTTAGAACGCCTTCGTAAAGAAGAGGCGGAACAAGAACGTCGCCTTAAAGCTGAAAAGGAAGCTGCTGAACACAAAAAGCAAGCTGAACTAGAAGCAGCAAAGAAAAAGTTAAATGTTGTAGGGAAGATTGACTTGGATGAGGTGAATAAGAAAGCTCGTCCGAAAAATCAACAATCCAAATCTCAACCAAAGAGACAAGACAAGCCTAAGACAACACAGCGAAAACCTGTGAAATCTGTCCAACAGCCTACAGCTAAAAATAAAGTGGAAACGCCTATCCCTCCAGTGGTTTCTAACAAAGAAAGTAAAGAGGAGGTAATACCAGAAACAATGATTGAAACTCCTCCAAAGGAAATTATTAAAGCTGAAGCACCTCAACTGAAAGGGCTTAAAATCAAAGGTAAAATTAACCTTGACCAGTTCAAGAAACCTACTAAGAAAAGACGCAAAACAAAAGAAGAGGAAGCTAAAGAAAAAGCAGCTAAATCTAGTAGTGCGCCTAAACCTGGTAATAGTAAAGAAGGGGAGAAGAAAACAGCTGCAGCTGCTGGCGATAGTAATGACAAACGTCGTCGCAAACGTCGTCGTAAAAAAGTGGTTAAACCACCAACTTTAGAGCCAACAGAGAAGAAAGTAGTAGCGGCTACTGGTGATAAGAAGGAAGGTGACAAGAAAGAGGGTGATAAGAAAGAAGGAGAGAAGAAAACAGCTGGTACTCCAAGTAAAGCAGGTACTGCAAGACCGCCAAGAAGAAGACAAGATCGTCCAAGAAGAACGATAGTTGGTGCAAATAGCAGACGTAGAGGTCCAGTTAAAAAAGAAGAACCAAAAGAAGTTTCTCAAAAGGAAATTCAAGATAAGATTAAGGCTACCATGGCACGTATTGCCGGAGGTGGTAAAAATAAGCGTCAGCGTGTAAGACGATCTAATAGAGATCAGAAAAGAGAACAGCAAGAGAAGAGAGATGAGCAAGAACACACAGAAGTAATACAGGTAACAGAGTTTATTTCTGTATCTGAGTTTGCTTCTTTGATGGATGTTGGAGCGACAGAGATCATTATGACTTGTATGAATGCAGGTATTATTGTATCTATCAATCAACGTTTAGATGCAGAGGTGATTGAGTTAATTGCTGATGAATATGGACACGAAATTGAGTTTAT
>CAWVWD010000098.1:0-9791 GCA_963933585.1 uncultured Saprospiraceae bacterium | reverse complement strand
TAGCCAAAATTGATGAAAAATATGCATCCACATTTTAAGGATTTTCATAAAATAAATAGTGAAATCAACAATTCATAGCTAAAAACTTTGTTCAAAGTCTAAAATAATTCATCATTCATTAATCCTTTTCTAAACAAAAAGTATCATTTCTTCCTTTGTCGTTTCGATAGCTTTTTCGCTTAGTTTTGTTTCATGCAAAGTAGTATTAGGAATCTGATTTTTCTCATCAGGAAAAACAGCAAGCGGCTTATATTTAATCGCTTCCTCACGACTCATGTAAGCATACGAAATGATAATGACAATATCACCGATAGCGACCCTTCGTGCTGCTGCGCCATTCAAGCAAATTACACCCGAATTCCGTTCCCCCTTGATAACATAAGTTTCCAGACGTTCCCCGTTGTTATTATTAACAATCTGAACTCGTTCGCCTTCGATTATGTTTGCCGCTTCCATTAGCGCTTCATCAATCGTAATGCTACCGACGTAGTTTAAATTTGCCTCCGTAACGGCAACTCTGTGAATTTTTGATTTGAATACTTGTAACATCATAGTGCGTCAAAATTACAAAAAATCACATTATGGAAACATAATTCGTCCAAATTAGATTTTTTCATCTATTAATTTATTTTTAACAAAACTACTCTTTTGCTTTAAATTCGTTAACAAAACAATGCTTTTTAACTATTTGCAAAGCAAATTCGAACATTAAATTAGCATTTGAGTAATGTCATTTGAATATCAAAAAAAAGACCGTTTGGTATATTTTATGCTATTTGAACGTAAATCAAGTAAAAAAGTAAGAGGACTCGGTATCCGATAAAAAATAAGGGCAAACCCGTCAAAAAAATTAGTATGAAAAAGACTGATTTTTTCAATGTACGTCAGCTTTACCACTATAAAAAAAGCGGTGACAAAGCTATTTTTAATACGTTTGCCTTTGTACCAATTAACCAATTACCGGATAATAATATTATCAATTAATCGAACGCCCCCAACAAAGACTGCGGCACAAGCCACAACCGATTCCGATTTTTTAGTTGCAGGCAAAAGTGTTTTTCCGTCTGCGATTTCAAAATAATCTAATTGAAATTCAGGAATATTGTTCAATGTCCTGATTGCTATTTCCTTTGATTTAGCAATATTTAACTTATCAAAGTTCTTTTTTGTAATCATTAGAGCCTGATAAATATTTAGAGCAATCTGTTTTTCGGTTTCCGTTAATCGAATATTTCGAGAACTCATTGCCAAACCACTTTCTTCTCTAATAATTGAACACATTTCGATTTCAGTTGAAATATTAAGCTGTTCAATCATACTTCGGCAAATGCAAAATTGCTGAAAATCTTTTTGTCCCATAAATAATTTATCAGGTTTCACAATGTCCAACAATCGTTTCACAACTTGAGCGACACCAGCAAAATGTCCAGGACGATGTTCACCTTCCATTAACTTATCCAGTGTTCCAAAATCTAAATCAATATTCGTTTCAATATCTTTTGGATAAACAGCATCGACTGATGGTAAAAATAAAATATCTGTTTTTACACTATTTAATAAGTCGATATCCTGTTCCGCTGTCCGAGGATATTTATCAAGGTCTTTAACATCATTAAATTGAGTTGGATTCACAAAAATACTACAAACCGTAATATCACAGTGCCTTTTGGATTCATTAACCAATGATGAATGTCCATTATGTAATGCACCCATTGTCGGTACAAAACCGATAAATTTACCTTTCTCTCGTAAATATTGAATATGTTTTTGTAAGTCCTGAACGGTTCTGAAGATATACATAATAGTAAGACACATTAAAAAAGCTAATGAAAAGCATAAGCTGGAAGAACTCCCAACGCATCTTTACATTAGCCACGGCAATTATAATGATTTGATTATTAATTATTTATAGAATACTATACAGTTAATAAACCGTCAAAGTAATGGAATAAAATTAATATTCCATAAGAAAGTGCATTTTTTTTGGTAAATTTGCGGCTTGTTTAATGAAAAATGTCAGTTATGCTCAATACTAAGTTAAAATTTAAGGCTGCTATTTTTTGAATGATATAGATTGTACTTGAGATAATTTGTTCCTACTTTTTAGGATAAATTTTTACGTTTTATATAATTACAACAATAGAAATATATGGCAAAGAAGAAGGTTCTGATTATTACACAGGAAATGAATCCGTACACCGCAATTTCTGAAATTTCTGAAATTGCACGTCGCTTACCGCAATATGTACAGCAGAAGGGAATGGAAATCAGAGTGCTAATGCCAAAATTCGGAACAATCAATGAGCGTCGTCATCGCTTACATGAAGTTGTTCGCTTATCAGGTATGAATATCATCGTAGATGACGATGATTTTCCGTTAATTATAAAAGTTGCTTCATTACCAGGTGCAAGAATGCAAGTATATTTCTTAGACAACGAAGACTTTTTCAAACGCAAATCTGTCTTTACAGATGACGAAGGACAGGCATTCGATGATAACGAAGATAGAATGGTATTCTTTTGTAAAGGTGCTATTGAAACCGTGAAAAAATTCGGTTGGCCTCCAGATATTATTCACTGTCACGGTTGGATGACAAGCCTTGTTCCTTTATATATTAAGAAAGCCTACAAAAACGAACCACTTTTCAGAGATTCAAAAGTGATTTATTCAATGTATGAAAATCCTTTAACGGAGAATTTCGGTGACGATTTCTTTGCGAAAGCATCCATCAATGCATTAAATGAAGGTGATTTAGAAGCTTATAAAACGGACGGAAAAATTACCGTAGATAAAGGTGCAGCTACCTTCTCTGATGGTGTTATTGTTGGCAGCGAAAGCTTAAATGATGACGTTACAAAAACGTTAGGAGATTTGGAAGTTCCTGTATTAGAATATCCTGGAGCAGAAAAAGAAACTTATCTTCCAGCTTATCTTGAATTTTTCAAATCATTTTTAGAACAAAAAGAAGAAGCATAATTCAGTAAATAGTTGGTAGTTTTCAGTTAGCCGTTTTCAAATTAATCGTAAACTAATAACTCGAAAATCAAAAACTAATAATCTGTAATTTATGCACTGTAAAACTAATTAGGTACATGAAATCATACCGATTAATGACTCCTTCGGGAGTCATTTTATTACTTGCTATCGTCGTCTTAATGACTGAGGCTTGTACGAAAACTTCCCTAATAGGAAGTCCAGATAACGACTTGAACATTGAAACAACTGATACCGTTAGTATGATCACCACGACAATACAAGGTGATACGGTGAGAACTTACACTCCAGTTTCAAATCAGCAATTACCCAATTATTTAGTAGGACGGTTAGATGATCCTATTTTCGGTAATTCCACAGCAATCGCTTACGCACAAACTCGATTATTGACTACTGCTCCGGGTTTTGAGCGAACTACTTTGGATTCTGTTATTTTAGCATTACCTTATGTTACCAATGAACGAAACCATGGAAACGTAAATGGTACACAAACCATTATTATTTCTCGTCTTTCAGAATCAATGGACGCAGCAGAGCAATACTATTCTAACAAATCATTCGAAACAGATGAAATATTAGGACAAAAAACATTCGTCCCGAATGTATCAGATTCTTTTAATATTTTAGTTCCAGAGGGTGATACCATTTTAGAAAAAAGAGTTGCAGCTCAATTACGTATTCCTTTATCTAGTAGTTTTGGAAATGAATTATTAGCGAATGGGGACAATATGACTGCCATTGATAATTTCTTGGAATATTTTAAAGGAATAGAAATAAAAGGAGGAACTCAAAATGATGCGATGCTAAATTTTGCAGTTCAATCATCTGATATTACACTGTTCTATAGTCAAGAAGATAGTCTTTTTGATGACGATGGTAATTTCGATACCATGGAAACTATCGCCAAAAAATATACATTTGCGATCAATAGCTTCTCTGCAAAATCTGCTTATTACAACAATAACAGAGATATCGTCGGGAATGCAAGAATAGATGCGCCTGTAAAAGAGTACATGAATAATGGTAATAATGATTTAATCTTTATTCAATCAATGGAAGGTGTTACTTCAAAAGTCACATTTCCTTACGTCAATGCTTTAGCGGGAAAAATTATTAATAAAGCAGAATTGACGGTAACGGTTGCGAATAGAGATAATTTAGAAGCATTTCCATTACCTGAACAATTATTGATTTTGATGAATGTAGATAGTAACTTGGTCATCATTGAAGATGTTGCCATATCTATCAATACTTCCGGAGGTTTTGACCTATTTGGGGGTGGTTTTGAATCAGAAATTATTGGTGCTACAACCTATACAACTTACACACTTAATGTCTCGGGACATTTCCAAGATATGGTTGATGGTTTTAGAGATAACTCAATTTATTTGACAACTCAACCAAAAGCACAAATTGCTAATCGTGTAGTTTTAGGAGGTTCTGGACATAGCGAATTTCCTATTAAATTAAAAGTTAGTTATACGGATATTAAATAGTTAGTAATATTTAGTCAATCATTTTTAGTGATATAATGTACTTTAAATCAATAAGTTATATCACTTTAATAATTGCTAACCATTTAAGTAATCTTTATAAAAGGTATTTCATCCTTAAATTACGTTTTCATAAGGAAGCGTTTTGAGAATTAATACAGAATAAAAATATTAGAGAAGATAGAAGCCCTTTTTTGAAAGGTCTTCTATCTAATTTCCGAAAATTAGGCAGAATATTTCAAAAATTCTTTTTAGAATAAGTAGATTGAGATAATTATGTTAATATTACAGACTATCAACTTGAGGCTGCCGACTTCTTAGTTCTTTCCCAAATAAAAAGTAAAATTCTATTTTAATAAATTTCCAATCACTTGTAACTTCATTTTTGTAGTGCTTTCGCATATTATTTTGTAGTTATTAGTATTGGCATATTTATTTCGGGTATAAAATATATAATACATTGATTTCAAATATATTGTGATGCTGCATATTAGTCCTTAAAACGACTGAATTTCTCAATAATGAAACATTATTCCTTTTTAGTGTTATGATTTTACATATCAAATCTCACAATTATATAAAATGACAATAATTACAATTTATCGCATATGTGTGGAATAGTTGGATATATCGGAGAACGAAACGCTTATCCTATATTAATAAAAGGATTACAGCGATTAGAATATCGTGGATATGATAGTGCCGGAGTCGCATTATTTAATAATGACTTGAATATCTACAAGAGAAAAGGAAAAGTTAACGATCTAGAAACTTATGCTAAAACGCTTGATGTATCGGGTTCTTTAGGGATTGGACATACACGTTGGGCAACACATGGAGAGCCGAATGATAGCAATGCCCATCCACATACTTCAATGAGTGGAGATATCGCATTGATTCATAATGGTATTATTGAAAATTATGCTTTATTAAAGGAGACTTTAATTGGAAAAGGTTATACTTTTCATAGCGATACGGATACAGAAGTTTTGGTAAACTGGATTGAAGAAGTTCAGAAACAAACCGGAACAGCTATTAATGAAGCAGTAAGGATTGCATTAACGAAAGTCGTTGGGGCTTATGCTATTGCTGTAATTGATAAAAAAGATTCAACAAAATTAGTAGCTGCTCGAAAAGGTAGTCCATTAGTCATTGGTGTTGGAGATGGTGAATATTTCTTAGGTTCGGATGCTACGCCGATTATCGAATATACGAAAGAGGTTATTTATGTCAATGATGAGGAAATTGTTACCTTAGATTTAAAGAATGGTATTGAAATTAAGTCTATTGATAATGAATTACAAACGCCTCTGATTCAACAATTAGATTTAGAAATCGAACTTTTGGAAAAAGGAGATTTCGACCATTATATGTTGAAAGAAATTTATGAACAACCCAAAACGATTGCAGATTGTTTGAGAGGACGATTAAATGCAAGCGGTGGAAATATTAAGTTAAGCGGCATGAACGATTACGAAAATCGTATGACTCGTGCCAAACGATTAATCATTGTGGCTTGTGGAACATCTTGGCACGCAGGGTTGATTGGTGAGTATTTATTTGAAGAATTAGCGAGAGTTCCAGTAGAGGTAGAATATGCTTCGGAATTCCGTTATCGTGATCCAATTATCACAGAAGATGATGTCATTATTGCAATTTCGCAATCTGGTGAAACTGCGGATACTTTAGCCGCTTTAGAATTAGCTCGTCGACATGGCGCATTGACTTACGGAATTTGTAATGTCGTTGGATCTTCGATTCCTCGAATTACGGATACAGGAACATACATTCACGTTGGCCCAGAAATCGGTGTCGCTTCTACAAAAGCTTTCACTGGTCAAGTGACTGTCTTATCTATGATGGCGATTGAATTAGCGTACAAACGCGGAACGATTCGCCGTTCTTATTATTACCAATTATTACAATCATTAGAAAATATTCCTGCGAAGATTGAAAGAGTTTTAGAGTTAAATTCTAAAATTAAGTATATTGCACAGGAAATTGCTTCTGCATCTAATTCTTTGTACCTTGGTAGAGGTTATAATTTCCCGGTTGCGTTAGAAGGAGCTTTAAAATTAAAAGAGATTTCTTACGTACATGCAGAAGGTTATCCAGCTGCGGAAATGAAACATGGTCCAATCGCTTTGATTGATGAAAATATGCCTGTGGTCATCATTGCGACTAATAAAAGTGCGCATGAAAAAATCGTTAGTAATATTCAAGAAGTAAAAGCACGGAAAGGTAAAGTCATTGCTATTGTCACGGAAGGAGACTCCACAATTAGTGAAATTGCTGATTATACCATCGAAATTCCAGAAACGATAGAACCTTTATCTCCACTAATTTCTGTTGTGCCGCTTCAATTACTTTCTTATCATATCGCTTTAATAAGAGGCTGTAACGTAGATCAACCTCGTAATTTAGCAAAATCTGTTACCGTAGAATAGAAATACATTGTTCGATTGTTCCATAGCTTCACTGCTTATTTCAATATAATAGTGTAGCCATGAATCCATAAAGCAATGAAGTACGAAATAATGAAAATAAAATTAACAACATGAATTATAATACATCACGAACTGATATAGTGATTCCCGAATACGGAAGAAATATTCAATTACTAATTGAACATTCAAAGGCAATTGAAGATAGAGAAGAGCGTCAAGCTTTTGTAGAAACGATTGTAGATTTGATTCAACAATTACATCCTCAAGCTCGAAACATAGATGATTATGTCGCAAAACTTTGGTCACATGTTTTCCGTATTGCTGACTATGAATTAGACGTAACGCCGCCATGTGAGATTCTTACGAAAGAGGAAGTTTACAAACGCCCGGATGCGTTGCCTTATCCAGGTAATGATGTGAAATTCCGTCATTACGGTAGAAATATCCAAGAAATGGTCAGTAAAGCCATAGAAATGGAAGATGAAGAAATGCAGGGAGATTACGTTCAAGTAATTGGTTCGTACATGAAAATGGCTTACAATACTTGGAACAGAAATGATGTTAGTGATGATATGATTCGTAAAAACTTAGTCGATATTTCTGATGGGAAATTAGAATTAGAAGAAGATACGAACATTGATAGCCTAATTAATCCACAACAGCAACGTAGAAGAACAAGCACAAGTAGCAGTAGTCGTTCTCCTATTCGCAAAAGTACAAGTAGCAGTAGCCGAATGAGCAGAAGCACGAATAGTAGTAGTGCACGCCCTAAACGTAGTAACAGCAGTATAAACAAAAGACGTAGAAAGTGATACTAACGCCAGACGCTTAGTAACGGTGGCTTCGGCTGCCGTTGAGTCTTCGCAAATACAGTAGCCAAACAGGTGCTACTAAAAACTCGAAAATTCACACCGTTAGAGGGAAAGCCTTAATATGTTGTAATTTTTTTTACAATTTAATAATGAAAAGGGAATATCGAATATTCGATATTCCCTTTTATCATATGTATTTTTGCAGCGATTTCGGAAAATTATTACTAATAGGGAATTAATTAAAATAAAATGACCAATTAAAAATCTATCCCGAGAACTCGGCGATTAAAACGAACTGAATCTGCCCGTTCGCACAGCAAACGGACCTCAGAATGTTATCTTTTAAAAAATGTCAATTTACTTAATTTCATTCCTCAGACATTCGGTTTGCGGTTTTATCATTCATTTTTTATAAAAAAAAATTGGATAAATAAGTCTTAAAAGGACGACAGCACATAGCCCATGACTCCAGTCAAGGGAAAAGAAACCAGCGACCAGTAACAAGCAAATAGTATGCAAACAGATTCATTCAGAGTAGAAGGCGGACGACGCCTTCAAGGTGAGATTACACCTCAAGGAGCAAAAAACGAAGCACTACAAATCTTGTGTGCTGTAATGATGACCAAAGAAAAAGTGACCGTTTCTAACGTTCCTGACATTTTGGATATTCGCAAATTATTATCCTTGTTAGAAGGACTTGGCGTGAAAATCGAAAAAGTCAACACCGATACTTATATATTCCAAGCAGATGAAATTAATTTAGAATATTTAGATTCGGCAGCTTACCAACAAGATGCTCAAAAAATCCGTGGCTCGGTCATGCTAATTGGACCACTTCTGGCTCGTTTTGGTCGTGCTTATTTACCAAAACCAGGAGGTGACAAAATCGGTCGTCGTCGTTTGGATACACACTTTTTGGGTTTTGAGAAGTTAGGTGCAAACTTTACATTTCATGACAATCACTTCCGTATTACAGCTTCTGAACTTAAAGGAACGTCTATTTTAATGGAAGAAATTTCTGTAACAGGTACAGCAAATGTCCTTATGGCGAGTGTTTTAGCCAATGGTGAAACACAAATTTATAACGCAGCTTGTGAACCTTATGTCCAGCAACTTTGTAAAATGCTGAACAGAATGGGCGCAAAAATTTCGGGAATCGGTTCTAACTTATTGACCATCAAAGGTGTCGATGAACTATACGGAACAGAGCATCGAGTATTGCCAGATATGATTGAAATCGGTAGTTTTATCGGTTTGGCAGCAATGACACAATCTGAAATTACAATTAAGAATTGTGCGATAAATGAATTAGGAAATATCTTAACCGTTTTTAAACGATTCGGTGTAAAAATAGAAATACGAGGCGATGATATTCACATTCCTTACCAAGATGTTTATGAAATTCATAGTTTTATTGATGGTTCAATTTTGACCGTTTATGATGCACCTTGGCCAGGATTTACGCCAGATCTGATGAGTATTTTGCTCGTCATGGCGACACAAGCAAAAGGTAGTGTTTTGATTCACCAGAAAATGTTTGAAAGTCGTTTGTTCTTCGTGGATAAACTAATAGATATGGGCGCTCAAATTATTTTGTGTGATCCACACCGTGCGACCGTTATCGGTTTAGCTCGTCAAAATCAGCTCAAAGGCATCCGCATGACTTCTCCAGATATTCGTGCAGGAGTTTCGCTTTTAATCGCTGCGATGAGTGCAAAAGGTACCAGTATAATTGATAATATTAGTCAAATTGATAGAGGTTATCAAAATATCGATGTTCGATTAAATGCAATCGGAGCAAATATTGAACGAATTTAATTTCTAATAGGATTTACAGAATATTTAAAGGCGATACGTTTGACGTATCGCCTTTTTATTTTTTAGAAACGATACAAAACTCCAATATCTTAAATCAAATAATTCCAATTAAAATCAGATAAAAAACCAGTGTACTTAGATGTCATTAATTATCCGTCAAGATTAACATAGCCTAGGGCAAACGCATCAAAATAATGATTTCGATATTGGGTTGCTTTTTGGGTTG
>CAWVWD010000097.1:0-9803 GCA_963933585.1 uncultured Saprospiraceae bacterium | reverse complement strand
AAGCATGTTGAATCAAAGTTTGCTTATAAATATTTTGACGAGATTACGATAGGAATTGACTTTACGGCTCGTGACATTCAAGCAGCGTGTAAGGCAAAAGGTCATCCATGGGAAATTGCAAAAGGTTTCGATGGTTCCGGTCCGCTTGGCGAATTTATTCCAGTATCGAAGTTGAAAGATAAAGAAGCAATTGCCTTTCATCTATTGAAAAATGGAGAAAAAGTGCAGGTCGGAATTACATCAGATATGATTTTTGATTTCGGTCAGTTACTGAGTCATTTATCCAAATATTTTACACTTTCTACAGGAGATTTAATTTTCACAGGAACGCCTGCCGGTGTTGGTCCTGTGAAAATTGGAGATGTTCTGGAAGGCTTCATTGAAGGTGAAAAACTATTACATTGTGAAGTAAGATGATTCGATTTTCAGGTTACAATTTTGATGTGTGGATGCCAAACCTCACGCAGTTCACGCTGGTTCGCACTGGTTCGCGCTGACTGAGATTGATCACCTGACTTTGCGGAACTAACCAATAACCAACTAACAAATTAACCAAAAAAATGGGAAGGAAACCAAAAAATAAATTGCGAATTAATGACCCGGAAACTCGTGCAAAGTGGATTCAGCAACTCATGCCAATTTACATGAAAAATGGTTTGAGGAAGTTCACGATGGACGATATTTCTATAAAATTGGGCGTTAGTAAGGCGACAATTTATAAACATTTTTCTTCTCGAACAGAAATTTTAGAAGCTGTCGTAAATTTTAAAATTCATGAAATTGCAGCTTATGAAGCGGATACGATGGATAATACAATGTCGTATAAACAGCGCTATGAAAATGCGATAAAACGAGCCTCTGTACAGTTAGCTGGAATTTCAAATCAGTTTTTATTAGACTTGCGAGAGCTTTATCCGGAACAATGGGAACGGATTCAAGCATTGCAGTATTTCGCAGCCGAACGAGCGAAAGCATTTTATCAAGAAGGAATTGATAAAGGATTTTTGCATGATAGTTTTGATCCGTCTTGGTTAGCAATTACGGATAAAATTTTCTTGGTTGGCTTATCGAGTCCGCAGTTTTTAATTGAAAATAATTTGACGTTGCAAAAAGCAGTTGAAGATTATTTTTTGATGAAGAGTAAGGGCATTTTTAAGTGATTTGGTTATTAAATTGTTATAAAATCTATGCGGTTTTGGGACGAATATTTAGCCTACTACCTGAATTATTAATATGAAATTCAACTTTTGGTTTTTAATATCTTTGCTGCTTTTTGTAAGTTGCCAATCTGAAAATATCGAACCAGAAAAGGCGATATTGCGGAAGCTACTTTTGAAATCACTTTTGATACGCTAACGCTTTTTGATACGGTGCGAAATCGTCCAATTCCGTTGGCGGTTTATACTCCGAAAGTTAGTGATTTAAAAGGTTTTTCGATTGTTATTTTAAATCATGGTTATAATTTTAATGAACCAGAAGCTTATTTAGGCTATTCTTTTTTAGGCGAAGCATTGGCGAAAAACGGCTGTTTTGTAATCCGTATTCAGCATGATTTAGTGACGGATGATTTGTTGATTTTGGAAGGTGAACCGCAATTAGTGAGATTGCCGAGTTGACAAAAAGGAAAGGATAATATTCTATTTACTTTAGAAAATTATGAGCATCGTTATCCGAATCCGAATTATGAAGAAATTATATTAATTAGTCATTCAAACGGTGGTGATACGGCGGTTTTATTTGTGCATCAATGTTCCGAATTAATTGAACGATTGATTACCTTAGATTACAGAAGAATGCCTTTTCCTAAAACAAAATTGCCAAAAATTTATTTATTAAGGGTAAGTGATGAAGTCGCGGACAAAGATGTTTTGTTATCAAAAGCGGAGTAAGATAGTTTAAGAATTACGATTCCGCCATTAGAAAATACGACACATGGACAAATGACGGAAGATAAAAAAATGGCATAAGAAAAGGAAATTTCAGATTTAATTTAGAAATTTCTGAAAGAATACAGTAAAAAATAAACTGGCGAATGAATTCGTCAATACAAAAATATAAGAATCATAATAACATGAAATTCCATAATCTAAAGATAGCGGGTGTAAAGCAAGAAAC
This sequence comes from uncultured Saprospiraceae bacterium, assembly GCA_963933585.1. Classification (GTDB taxonomy): domain Bacteria; phylum Bacteroidota; class Bacteroidia; order Chitinophagales; family Saprospiraceae; genus CAWVWD01. The sequence continues at coordinate 7,688 of CAWVWD010000097.1, read as the reverse complement.
GAAAGATGCTGTTTCTGTAACATTTGACGTTCCAAAAGACTTGAATGATATTTTCAATTTCAAGCAAGGGCAATATTTGACGTTGCGATTTAACTTAAATGACGAGGAAGTACGTCGAGCATATTCGATGTCGTCGAGTCCATTGGATAATCGTTTGACGATTACGGTGAAACGAATCGAAGGTGGTTTGGTTTCTAATTGGATTAATGACCGAGCGAAAGTTGGTGGTGAAATGGAAGTAATGTCGCCTCAAGGTCGTTTTTATACGCCGTTAAAACCCGAAAATCGTAAGACATATTATTTATTCGGTGGCGGAAGTGGAATTACACCTTTAATGTCGATTGCAAAAACGGCTTTGGAGAAAGAACCTCAAAGTTCCGTTTTTCTATTTTATGGAAATAATGACGAGGAAAGCATTATTTTCAAATCAGAATTAGATGAATTAGAAAAACGTTATGATGATCAATTTATGGTGACACATATTTTGACAAACCCTGCTAAACATAAGCAAGGAAGCGGTTTATCAAGCTTGTTTAAAAAGTCTATGGTCCGATGGCAAGGTAAAACTGGGATGCCAGATAAACAACAAACAGGTTTATTCTTAGAGGAAAATCCTCCGAGAAATACAGATGTGGAATACTTCATTTGTGGACCAGGACCAATGATGGATGCTGTGGAAGCTGTTTTACAAGAGAAAGAAATTGCTAAAAAATCGATTCATATCGAACGTTTCTCTTCATTGAAAACACCGACTGGAGCTTCGGAAACAAATGCAAACGTAACTGGTGGCGATGCGAAATTGACGGTTCATTTGGATGGAAAACGTATCGAAACTGTAATGAATGCTAATGAAACTGTTTTGGAAGCATTGCTAAAAGTGAAAGTTGAACCGCCATATTCTTGTACAAGCGGTGCTTGTTCTACTTGTATGGGTCGAATATTAAAAGGTGAAGTCGAGATGGATGTTTGTTTTGCATTGGATGATGAAGAAGTTGCAGATGGATTTATCTTAACTTGTCAAGCTCGTGCGAAAACGAACGATGTAGAAATTACTTACGACGTGTAATGCTTGAATAATCAAACGGTGTCGGTTTTAAAAGTCAACACCGTTTTTACGAAAAAAGCTTCGCCCGGAAATTATTTTCCAAGCGAAGCTTTTTAATATTTAGACTTAACGATTAACAAATAGCCCTTAAGATTACCTTTTTTTATAATCCAATATATTTAGTTGATTGGTACAAAAATGATAATCGTGTTTAACATTTGAAGCAACGATAACTAATCTATTTTTAACGAATCGTTTGATTAATCCTTGATACCATTGAACGCCTTCGTCATCAAGATTTGTTGTCGGTTCATCTAAAAGTAAGTAATCTGTATTGGAACAAATTGCTAAAACGAGTTTTAATCGTTGTTTCATTCCTGAGGAAAAATATTTGATTTCCTTATGTTTTGATTTCAAGAGATTAAGAATTTCGATGAGTTCTTCGGTCGCCAAATCTTCTTGAAAAGTCTTGAATCGTCTATGAAAATCAAGCATTTCCGTTAGCGTAAATTCTTCAATTAATTCAATATAAGGAGCCGCGTAGCTGATTTGGTGATAAATCTTATCATTTGGCAAGATTTTACGATCAGTCAAAAAATCAATATTACCTTTTGATGGTGTAGAATACCCGGAAAGTACCTTTAATAAAGTAGATTTTCCAGAACCATTCGGGCCTAAAACTGCATACGTTTCGCCCGCTTCAAAATGATAATCTAAGCCCCGAAAAATCCATTCGAATTTATATCGCTTAGACAGCTGTTCCAACTTTATGTCCATTCAGTATATTTCCTTTTATAATTCCTCTTGTGGAATTCTCTATAAAATTGATAATCGTATCGACATGATGTTTTTCCATCATATTTTCTTTAATATAATCTACCGCTTGAGTCGTATTCAAACCTTTATTGAAAATGACTCGATAAATATCTTCAATATTAGTTATTTCGTGTCTTTCGAAACCTCGACGACGTAAACCAACGATATTGACACCTGAAAAATGAATTGGATCTCGAACCGCTTTAATGAAAGGCGGTACATCTTTAGTCACCAAACTAGCACCACGAATAAAAGCGTGTTGTCCTATTTTGATGAATTGATGAACGGCAGCGTAACCACCCAAAATTGCAAAATCTTCAACCTCAACATGTCCGGCTAAACCAACATAACTCGCCAAAACACAATTATTGCCAATAATACAATCATGCGCAACATGAACGTAAGACATTAATAATGCATTGTCTTTTATAATGGTTTTGCCATTTACCTCTGTTCCACGATTAACTGTTGCATATTCTCGAATCGTCACATTATTTCCAATTTCAACTAATGTGTATTCACCCTCGAATTTTAAATCCTGAGGTTCTGCACCGATCACTGCACCCTGAAAAATTTTGCAATTATCACCTATCCTTGTGCCAGACAAAATAGTTGCGTTAGAACCTATCCATGTATTATCGCCAATAATAACATCTTTTTGTATTGAAACAAAAGCGTCTATCGTAACATTTTTTCCAATTATTGCATCCGGATGAATGTGAGATAATTTGTGTTGTATCATCTTGCTTTTATGATTTGTGCTGTCAGTTCGCCCTCAGAAGCTAATTGATTGCCCACATAAATTGTACCTTTCATGTGAACGATTCCTCGCCTTATTGGACTTAACAATTCCATTTTTAAAATTAATGTATCACCGGGAACGACCTTTCTTTTGAATTTTACTTTATCCATTTTAAGAAAGTAAGTATCCCATCTATGTGCTTCTTCTACTTGTGAGAGTGCCAATATTCCACCTGTTTGTGCAAGTGCTTCCATTTGTAATACACCAGGCATTACAGGATTATTAGGAAAATGTCCCATAAAGAAATTCTCGTTGAATGTAATATTTTTAACTCCGACAACGTATTTTTCTCCTAATTCAATAATTTTATCAACTAATAGAAATGGATAACGATGTGGTAACATTGTCGCAATCTGCACCGTATCATAAACTGGAGGCTTTGACGGATCGTATTTAGGAACACCTCGCAATTTACGTTGTTTCACATAAATTGACTTCAATTTTTTTGCTAATTCTACATTCGAAGTATGTCCAGGTTTTGAAGCAATAATTTTACCTTTAATAGATTTCCCTACCAAAGCCAAATCGCCAACTACATCCAATAACTTATGACGTGCCGGTTCATTATTGAATTTCAAATCCGTTGTACTTAGTATTCCTTGTTGGATAGAAATGCCTTTTTTTCCAATTTTTTGTTCTAATCGTGCTAAATCATTATCACTCAATACTTTATCAACGATGATAACCGCATTATCTAAATCACCACCTTTGATTAAACCATTATCTAATAATTGTTCAACCTCATGTAAGAAAGCAAACGTTCGACAAGGTGCAATCGCTGTATTAAAATCATTAATATTACTTAATTGTGCATATTGTTGTCCGAGTGTCTTCGAATTGAAATCAATCAATGTCGTCAATTCGTAATTTTCAGAAGGCGTGACCGTATATTCCGTTCCTGTCGCTTCGTCCGTAAAAGAGAATGCTTCTTCTATTACAACGAAATTCCTGTCCGCTTCTTGTTCCTCCGTTCCTACTTCCTGAATTGCTGCTACAAAAATAGCCGAACTACCATCCATAATCGGCACTTCTGCCGCATCTAGTTCTATCAAAGCATTGTCAACATTTGTTCCAACAAATGCTGCCAACAAATGTTCAATTGTACTAACCGTCACTTCCTTTTCACCAATTACGGTGCTTCTATTTGTAGAAACTACTTTATCTGCTGTTGCAGGTATAATCGGAGCGTCTTCGATATCTATTCGTTGGAATTTGAACCCGTGGTTTTCAGGAGCTGGATGAACCGTCATTTTTACCGGTTGACCAGTATGCAAACCAATACCTTCTAAGTTAAAACTCGCTTTAATTGTATGTTGCTTCATTGATAGGACATTAAAAGAATTAGTGGTTGAAGAATTAGAAATTATCGGTTTCTAATTCCCAAAATCTCAATTTTGTTTTGTTTTGTACACTTTTGAAGTACAAAGGTACATTATTTTTTTATTCCCAAATCCTTCACAAATTGTTCTAATTCGTGAAGTCGTTGTTCCATTCTTGGTAACTTTTTGAACAAAACATGTGAACGAATGAAATCGCCATAAGCAAAAGCAGGAGAACCATAAATAGCTGTATTCGGTTTGGTATTCTTTCCAACGCCACTTTGAGCCTGGATCTTAGTGCCATCGGCTATTTTCAAATGACCAGCAATACCAACTTGTCCGCCAATCATACAGTTTTTACCAATCTTCGCACTTCCTGCAATTCCCGCCTGAGCAGCAATAACCGTATTTTCACCAATCTCTACATTATGGGCTATTTGGATTAAATTATCCAATTTAACACCGTCTTTAATCACAGTTGAACCCATTGTCGCCCTATCAATTACGGTATTTGCACCAATTTCTACATTATTTCCAATAACAACATTTCCAATTTGTGGCACTTTTTTATAAGTTCCATCCTCCTGAGGAGCAAAGCCAAAACCATCGCTACCAATTACTGTATTAGAATGTATAATACAATTATCTCCAATTACACAATCATACATAATTTTCACCCCAGAATATAACTCTACATTATTACCAATAACGACATTGTTACCAATAAAAACGTGTTCATGTAAGGTACATTTATTGCCAATTATTGCCTTCGCACGAATAACCGAAAACGCACCAATATTAAGACCTTCACCAAATTTTGCACTTTCGTCAATACTTGCTAAATCCTTAGTATTCTTCGTTTCTTTCTTTTGATATTGTGAAAATTCTTGGAGGAGAATTACTACACTTTGACGGACATCTTTTACTCGAATTAATGTCGCAGAAACAGGTTTTTGTGGTTGAAAATCTTGGCTAACTAATAAAGCAGATGCTTGAGTCGTATAAGCATAATGTTCATACTTTGGATTTGCTAAAAAACAAATTGAACTTTCTGTCGCTTCTTCTATTTTTGCAGGATGTGTCAATATAACATCCGGATTACCTTCTATTTCGCCATTAAGTAATTGAGCGATTACCTTTGCGGTGACTTTCATAAATTGAGGTATTTTGATTTGTTTATAGCAACAAAGATAGGCAATCGAATAAGAATTAAGCATATCAATGGAAAATAACTAGTCATTCACTAATCTTATAATCTTATTCAGCCTTACATCTATTCCATTTTATGATAATCAACATGGGTTTTTATCCAGTTTGAATTAAAGAATACTTTTTATCAAAGTATTTTAGATAAATAAATAAGTTTTTATATTTTTACGTATTAATAAATCTTATTTATTAACTTTTAATTTGCGAGTACCTACTAAATATTAAATCCAAAAATAACAATCTTTTTAAAAAACTCGTTGTTGAAATTACCAATTATGTCACTACTTTAGTGCGGTGTTTTATAAATAACAAAATAAATTTACTTTAACTACTACGTCCTCAAAGTAAGCTAACCAAAGTGATACAACCGATTTACGTACTCTTTTCGGCAGGCTAAAGCCAATATACTTCATTTCATAATACCGAACTAAAGTGATATTGATATGAAATAAAAATAGCGAAGTTTGGACCATCTACTAGTAGACCTATCTTATTAATAGAGTAGTATGCGTAAAAGAAAAAAAACATCCCATTATTAGACATTTCATCGTAATTGGGAATTGTTATGTGTCCATAAAAGAAAGAAAAACATCAATTAATCATAAAATCATTCACTTAAATCAATGTCAAATCGTTGTAAACAGTGAATTGTAATAAATATTATAAAAAAAAAAAAATGAAAAATTGACAATATCGGAATAGTGATTGATTTATAAAAAGCACAAAACAAATTAAAAATTAGATGAATAGAACTTCTTATAGAAATTTACGGTTCTAAATAAATCGATGAAGTTCTGACTGTTAAATACTTACAAACTATTCCGTAACATAGAACTTATTGACGTAATCATTTTTATAAAATGTAGCTAATATTATCTCAGATATGTTATATCTACTATTTTATTTCATCTATTAAGACTATCAACAACTTTTAACTTTCATCAATAAATTAAACCTAAACCTTATGCGGTTTTTACTAATTATTGCAATCGCGAGTATTACATTCATCGGATGTGAAAAATCCAGTGGCGTTTCAGAAAATCCTTCACAAGATTCAAATACAGAAATAACGACAAGCAAAATAGAAGAAACGAAGCTACTTGTTTCAGAAGCAGAAGCAATAAAAACTGAAATAGCAGAAGCGATTGAGGAGGAGAAATCTAAAGCTCCAACTAAACGCCCAAAAATCAAATTCGGCCAGAAATCTTTTGATTATGGAATGATTGAACAAGGAGATAAGATCGATCATGAATTCACATTTACAAATACAGGTGATGCTGATTTAATTATCAAAAATGCCCAAGCAAGTTGTGGTTGTACAACACCTTCTTATCCTTTTATACCAATTAAGCCCGGAGAAACAGGAGCGATTAACGTTACTTTCAGCAGTGTCGGGAAAATGGGAACTCAGCATCCGACAATCACCGTTACGTCGAATGCTTATCCGAGAGTGACTACCTTAACTTTAGAGGGTTTTGTAACTGATAAATTAGCGAAAAAGAAAGCAGCAATTATTGAGGAGAATGTAGAAATTGATCCTGAAGGAAATACAAGTAAAGATGGTGAGGATATTGAAGCCGATAATCAATAATTAATTATCCCGAAACCTAATGAATAATAAACTATTATACGCTCTAATATAGCATTGCGAATAGTTTTACTATTATAAAAATAAAAGGTGATATTGCAGTAAAATGCAGTGTCACCTTTTTTAATTTTCAGCAAAGAAGCGTTCTATCCTTTTTAGTCATTTGAAATAATTTTAACCTTTCATACCACAAATTACGAAAGTACTTCTTCCTCAAAGATTTAAATTTTCGATTTATTTAAATTATAAAAATTCCAAAATTCAACTTTTACACAAAAAAAAGACCGTCATTCCAAAATAAATTCAGAATGACGGTTTTTCCTAGAAATCATTTTACAGTTTACATCAATTTCTCAATGATCAAAACGTAAAATAATTAATACTTCTTTTAGCTAAATTACTTTATTTCCGGCTCTCTTAATACCTGAAAATTAACTAAGCATCAATCTTAGCATATTTTGCATTTGCTTCAATGAACGCTCTACGAGGCGGAACTTCATCGCCCATTAACATAGAGAAAACTCTATCTGCATTTGAGAAATCTTCAATATCAACTCTACGAAGTGTTCTATAATCAGGATCCATAGTTGTATCCCAAAGTTGCTCTGCATTCATCTCTCCAAGACCTTTATAACGTTGGATTTTCACAGAACTTTCATTTCCTGCCTCACCAGCAAATTCTTTTACAGCCGCTTGTCTTTCTTCTTCATTCCAGCAGTAACGTTGGTTCTTCCCTTTTTTAATTAGATATAATGGCGGAGCTGCAATATAAATATGGCCTTGCTCAATTAATGGACGCATATAGCGGAAAAAGAACGTCAAAATTAACGTCACAATGTGCGATCCATCCACATCGGCATCACACATGATGACTACTTTGTGATAACGTAATTTTTCTATATTCAAATG
>CAWVWD010000096.1:0-9807 GCA_963933585.1 uncultured Saprospiraceae bacterium | reverse complement strand
TACAAAAATAGCGGAATACAATACTGGTGGAATTTTGCAAAATAAAGAAACTCGACTTTTTAGTCAAATTGGTTATTATTACGTGGAACAATCGGAAGCTTTTTTCAAGAATGAAGTCACCGTGGAAGATCCTGAATTTTCGTTAAAAGCCGATACTTTAAAAATTAATACAGGAACGAATACGGTTTATTTTATGGGACCAACGGATGTTCTGACAGATGAAAATCAAATTTATACGGAATCTGGATTTTACGATGCCCAAAAGGATTATGCGGAGTTTGATAAAAATGCAAAGTTTCGAAGTTTGGACGGGCAACGTTTTGCACGGGGAAACATGATTCGATATGATGGCACAAAGGAAACCGCATTTTTAGAAGGGGATGCTTATTTTAAAGATAGTACTCGAACGATTGTTGCTGATGTGATTAAGTATAATCAAGGAACGGATACCTACGAAACGGAAGGTAAAACACAGATTCAAGATGGCGACCAAATCATTATGTCGGACGGAGCGAGTTCCTATGATGCGGTAAGTGAGGAAGCCGTTTTCCGAAATAATGTTCGAATTATTAATCCGCCACAATTCATTACCGCAGATAGTATTCGATATAATCAAAAGACACATTCTGGGCGAGCGTTCGGAAATGTGTCTTGGGAAGATACAACCGAAAATATGACGATTATCTGTCGCCAAGCAATATTTAATGATAGCACAGAATCCTTCTTAGCACTTGGAAGGCCATTAATGTCTACTATTGTGGATGAGGATACACTTTATATCTCCGCAGATACTTTAAAATCTTTTTTAATGATTCCTACGGATTCGACTTCACGAGTTGTCGTTGGAAATGTAGATGTTCGAGTATTTAAAAGTGATTTGCAAGCGATTTGTGATTCAATGATTTATACACAGCGAGATTCCATTTTTGCATTGTTTAAATCGCCGGTCGTTTGGTCGGATACGTCGCAATTTATTTCTGATACGGTTCGAATTCAGTTGGCAAATAATAGTATTGATAAAATATACCTACTAAAAAGTGCTTTTATTATTAATTCTGAAGATGGACTTTTCTTTAATCAAGTGAAAGGTCGAGATGTGATTGCACAGTTTCGAGACGATGAATTACGAGAAATGCGAGTGTTGGGAAATGGGGAATCGGTATATTATATTATGGATGAAGTGAAAGCTTATGTTGGTGTAAATAAGACGATTTGTAGTGAAATGTTATTAGATTTTGGCAATAATGAAATTACGGATATTCGATTTTTTACGCAGCCAAGTGGACAGTTCACGCCAATGCGACAAGCGAATCACAACGAATTGAAATTACCTGGATTCAAATGGATTTTTGAACAACGGCCAACATCCGTAGAAGATTTGAGGTGATTGGGTTTTATCGTTTTGACATGATTGGAGTCCCGATTTTTTCTCGGGATTCCAATCATGAAAGAGCGACAAATCCGAAAATCAATATTCTCCGACGGCTAACAGAACCAACGTACACGCTACTTCCACTTTAATTTCTTGGTCACTTGCCAAACGCATTAGTTCAGGATTCTCCGTTCCCGGATTAAAAATAATTCGTTCTGGTTTCAAATTCAAAATATAGTCGTAATGTGGTTTTTGACGTTCGGGGTTTAAGTATAATGTAATCGTATGCACATTTTTAATAAAAGGTGCATCTGTTAGAATTTCAATACCTTCTATTTCTCCTTTCCGAATACCAATCGCAATTGGCTCGAAACCACTCGATAATAACCGTTTTACCGCACGATTAGAATACCTTGACGGATTTGGGCTTGCTCCTAAAACTATCGTCTTTTTCATATTAATTAGTGATTAGTTGAATCGTTATTTTCGAAATCGTGTTGGTTTAATGTTACAACGAATTAACCAATCAATCGTTTTCTTAAAACATAAAAAAAGCCTGCTTTGTCGTTTCCACGATAAGCAAGCTTTTCTATATTATTGCAATAAAAATTATTTCACGTCAAAACGTCAAAAAATTAATACTTAATATTTAACAATTAATACGTCAAAAAATTAAACCATCATACGGATAGGATCTTCCAATAATGCTTTTACTGCATTCAAGAATTTCGCACCCGAAGCACCATCTACCACTCTATGGTCACAAGAAAGGGTTACTTTCATAATGTTTCCAACTTTGATTTCACCATCTTTCACGACAGGAACTTGGCTAATTCCGCCAACTGCCAAAATACAAGAATCTGGTGGGTTGATGATTGCTGTAAACTCCTCGATACCGAACATTCCTAAGTTCGAAATAGAGAACGTGTTACCTTGCATATCTTCGATAGGTAATTTTCTATCAATTGCTTTTCTTGCTTTATCTTTTACTTCCGCAGAAATTTGAGATAAAGATTTCATATCAGCGTGACGAATTACTGGAACAACCAATCCTTCATCTACCGCTACTGCGATACCGATATTGTAAACCTTGTTATAACGAATACTATCGCCTAACCAACTTGCATTAATTGCAGGATGTTCTCTTAATGAAACCGCACAAGCTTTCACCACTAAGTCATTAAATGAAATCTTAGATGGAGAAATTTCATTCAAACGTTTACGAGTCGAAATTGCATTATCCATATTGATTGCAACAGTCAAGTAGAAGTGAGGAGCCGAATATTTTGACTCTCCCAAACGACGAGCAATTACTTTACGCATATTGCTTAATTTCACGTCTTCGTAAGCTGGACCTTCCATTCCGAATGCCGCTACTGGCGGTGGAGGAGGTGTAGTTGGAGCAACCGTAACAGCAGCAGGAGCTGGAGTAGCCGAACGATTCTCTAAGGCTGCTTCGATGTCACGTTTAACGATGCGTCCATTTTCACCACTTCCTTTTACATCTGACAAGTTCAACCCTTCTTCTTTTGCCATTTTACGAGCTAAAGGAGAAGATTTTACGCTATTGTCATCATTTGCAGTAACTTCTTCTTGAACAGCAGGAGTTTCTACTACTGGTGCTTCAGGAGCCACACTTTCAGCTGGAGTACCATCTGCTGCTGCTAATGCAGCCGCTAAATCCGCTTGAAAATCTTCACCTTTCTCACCAATAACTGCCAAAACAGCTTTTACAGCCACAGTTTCACCTTCTTGCACCCCAATATGTAAAAGGGTACCTTCGAAGAAACTATCTTGTTCCATTACCGCTTTGTCCGTTTCTATTTCTAAAAGTAATTCTCCGATTTCGATTTCGTCGCCTACTTGCTTATGCCAAGCAGCAACTGTACCTTCTGTCATTGTATCACTTAAAAGGGGCATCAACATTACCTCTGCCATCTGATAATTATTTTATTTTTATAATTTTGATTACTAACCGATTAACTTTTTCAACGAAGAATTTCAAATTTATAAACAATCGAAATCTTCATTAGCACAAACATTTTTATTTTAAGGAATGGGAAATTATTTGTTTCCTATCCCTTAATCTACAAAAGTAATATAGTAATACCTCAATTTCAAATGTGAACCTCAATTTCAACAACTTACATGAATTATAAATTAAAAATTAACTTATCCCGGTTTACTCCGAAACCTTGTGGAAAATCTTGTGGATAAACTATTTTTCGTGTTGACGTTTATTTTTAACAATGAAAAATCCTATGTTCCGTTGTATTAAGAATTGATAAAATGATAGGCCTCGAAACTTATGTAGATTACTCAATAGACCTCGAATTTTTTTCATTTTCATTTTTTTTCAGTTATTCCTATCTCTAAATTATCTTTTAGAAAACTCGGTAATTCTTACAAAACCCTTTATTCTATTGATGATTTAATCTTAGTTTCAATAAAAAGAAAAAAACTATGATTATCAATTATCTTATGAATGAGGTACTTGGATAATTCAAATAGATAGCACAGGTAATATCCAAAATGAATATCATACTCCTACAAATAGATTGATAACAGGATCTTTAATCACGCTTACTCAAGATGGCGGTGTTCTTTTTTACAATCTGGAAAGGAATAAGATACGAAAACAACAGGACCTCCTATGATTATAAAGTTTGTATTGGTAAGCTGGAGAATAATTTAGAATTAGTATGGAAAAAGAGATATGGAATAGAATGGTCAATATTTTTACATCTTAAAGAAAAAGATAATGGATATATTATTGCGACAGGAGGTTATTTTTCAGATTTGTCATTAGATAGTGTTTCACTTACAGCTTGAATCATGGAGTTAGATGAAAATGTGGCGGTGGTTTTTGATAATGATGTGTCGATTTTAAAAACCGACACAGTAGGTATCTCAAAATTTCAAAAAAGTGTGTCCATTTTTAGTCTAAAAAGTTAGTCTAAAAAAATGGTATCGAATATCTTGATTATCATTTTGTTTATCTAAGTTAAAGATAAAATATCATAAAAGAAAATTAGATTATAAACAATTGATTATCAATTAGATGCAATTATATTTGTTACTTGAAAATTAATTTTAATTAGACAATTTTCAATTTCTCAGCATCTAATTTTAATTCTAAATATCGTTTTAAAAGCATTCAAAAGTGGGTACAAAAACGGGGTAAAAGGTATGCTAAATCTGTCCGAGATTTAATATTTCCAATTTATATCAAAATATTGATGATTTTTCCTAATAAAAACCATTATAAATAATTTGAAATATCCGTTTTTTATTCCAATTTCAAGAATATATTTAGAGTGTATTTATCTGATAATCAATTAGTTATTCTTAAATTATTATTTAAAAAATGAACACACTTTTTTCAGAATTTGCGATACCTACCGACACAGTTTATTCCTAATTCAATTTCCAAAAATAAGGTGTAAACAAGACCAATATCGAGAATAACTCTAAACGACCAAGCAGCATTAAAAAGGATAAAACGACTTTTGCTGTACTCGGAACATCCGCAAAGTTATTCACAGGACCAACCGAACCCAAACCAGGTCCAACATTCCCCAAAGCCGTTGCTGCAGCACTTGCTGCCGAAATCATATCCATTCCTAATGCCGTCACGACAAACGTTCCAATTACAAACGTCGCAATATAAACTAAAAGGAAAACCAAGATATGTGTCAGAATTCGAGCCGATACGATTTGTTTATTAATCTTCAAACGGATTATCGCACGAGGATGCAAAATGCGTTGAAATTCTAATAAGGTATTTTTGAAAAATACCAAGTGTCGAATCAATTTAATTCCGCCACTTGTAGAACCTGCACACGCTCCAATGAAGAGTAACGCAAAGCAAATAATCATAATACTCGAAGTCCATTGCGTATAATCTGCGGATACAAAACCCGTCGTAGTAATCAACGAAACAACTTGAAAAAGAGCATCTCGAAAAGCCTGCTCTGCTTTGATATCTAATACCGAAACAATTGTGCCGCCAACAATTACCGTCAAAACCAATACGACAAGAAGATACGCTCGAAATTCCTCATTCGCCCAAACTCGTTTGAATTTCCCTGTTAATCCAAGATAAATTACGGTATAATTCACACCAGCAAGGAACATGAAGAAAATCGTAATGTACTGAATGTGAGGAGGAAAAAATGCCATGCTTGCATTTTTTGTAGAAAACCCACCAGTCGCCATCGTCGTTAAAGCGTGATTTATCGCATCATAAAAATTCATGCCGACACACCAGAATATAATGCACAACAAAACCGTCAACCCGAAATAAATAAACCAGAGTCGTTTGGCAGTTTCCTTTATTCGAGGATGGATTTTATTGGAAGTTGGTCCGGGAGCTTCAGCGGAGAATAGTTCAATTCCACCGATTCCAAGCATTGGAAATAAGGCAACTGTCAGGACGATAATTCCCATTCCGCCAATCCATTGTGTGATACTTCGAAAAAATAAAATACCCTTTGGAGTTGCTTCTATATTTTGCAGAACCGACGCTCCAGTCGTTGTAAATCCTGAAACAGATTCAAAGAAAGCTTCTGCGAAAGTCGGGATTACGCCACTAATCATATAAGGCAAAACACCGGCTAAAGTCATACTTATCCAACCCAAAGTCACAATTAAATAACCTTCTCGTTTATTAACTTGTGTTTCACTACTAAAGCGAAAACTCCACGCCGCAATACCAACGCCGATGGTAATAAAACCCGAAATCGTTAACGCATAAACATCTTCGCTACCGTAATAAAAAGAAAAGGGCAAACAGCCCAACATCACGATTCCAATGAGAATCAACAATACGCCAACTACGTTGGATATTGGTTGAATATTTATCATAATAGTTTTTAATAGTTGCGGGTTTCGGGTTACAGGTTGTGGGCTTGACCGTTCTAACGTAAAAAATACGAAAGTTCGGTTGCGATTGTACGAAAAAACTCGCAACCCGTAACTCGACCGCCTATCTAAAGAAATTCTCTACTCTATAAATTGCTTCATTCTTTGTAAATACAATGACTTTATCGCCCTTTGCTAACTGTAAATCACCATTTGGAACAAAACTTTCATCACCTCGAATTACACCACCAATCAATGCTTGTTTTGGAAAATGTAAATCCCTCAAAGGATGTTTCGTGATCCGATTATTCTTTTTAATTACGAACTCAATCACTTCTGCATCCACACCATGCAAACCCGCAATTGCTTTCACATTTCCTTTTCGAACATATCTAAAGATATTATTCGCTGCAATCAATTTTTTATTAATCAACGTATCGACCCCGATATTTTGAGAAATATGAATATAATCTGAATTATCCACCAAAGCAATGGTTTTATTTACACCTAATTTATCGGCCATCAAACACGCAATAATATTCGATTCCGTATTTGCCATCAATGCAATTACCGCATCCATTCGCTCTAAACCTTCTTCTTTTAATATTTGAACATTCGAGGGGTCGGCCTGAATGACTAAAGCGTTGTCCAATCGTTCCGTAAGGAATTTACAAGTATCTTTACAAGACTCAACAACGGTCAAATTATAATCATCTTGAAGGATTTTTGTGGTAATGTATCCTAATTTTTTGCCACCAAGAATCATTATATTTTTAATTTCCTGCCTTGCTTTACCGAGAATAGATGCGATATAAGAAATATTCGCATGGTTGGTCAGAATATAAACATGGTCACCACGCTTAATCGTCGTGCTTCCTCTTGGGATAATCGTATGATCACCTCGAAGTATTGCTACGACTCGAAGCGAATACTTTTCATATTGTTTACCAATTTCTTGAAGTGAAAGATTTACCAATTTAGAGTCATCATCTACCGTAATTCCAATTGCTGAAATTTGTCCATTTTCAAAATGAAAAACATCCGTTAATTCATTTTCTTTCACCAAACGTTGAATTTCAATAGCTGCTAATTTTTGAGGAGAAATTAATTTATCAATTCCCAAATCCTTGAACATTTCTCGATACTCTGCACATAAATATTCATCAGAATTAACCCTTGCAATGGTCTGCTTTGCACCCATTTTCTTAGCCAAGATAGCCGACATCAAATTGTTTTTCTCTGAAGTCGTTACTGCCAAAAAGAGTTTACATTCTTCCGCTCCTGCTTGTTGTAAGATGTCTAAAGAAGACGAATCTCCTTTAATCGTAAATACATCTAATTGACTATTCGCATTATCCAACGTTTCTTGCTTTTGGTCAATTAGCGTAATCGCATGTTTCTCGTGCGATAATAATTTTGCTAAATGAAATCCAATATCTCCAGCACCCGCGATAATAATTTTCATGATAATATTTAATGATTCGTGATTGATGGTATTTTGAGGGACGAGGGTAATGCATGGTTGAATATTTGTTTTTCAAATACTTAAATTTTCAATAATCAGTCATGCTCTCTTATCCCTTAAACTCCTTAAAACCTCGTCCAAATTAAGGAAAGGAATATCTATATGTTTTATCAGTTGACCTTAAAATTAGGAACGAAAATTAAATAAATTGAGATTTTAAAAGTGGTAACGGGCTAATAGTCCGTCTGCTTTTTAATTTTAATTTCTCATTTTAATTTTGATTTATTCCTTACATACTCATCCGAAACCAACTCAATTCAGCACTTGTAAATTTGTTATATTTCTTTGAGCCTCTGATTGATTTCGCAAATTTCTTAAAATCTTTTTGACTTCTGTATTTCCTAAAAGCTTTTTCTTGCAAAAAAGCCTGATAAACCTTTTTATCCTTAAAAACCTTCGCATTTTTCGCATTTTTTAACGCCAAATACATCGAATTTTCATTTTCCTGCAATGCATAAATAGTCGCCATTTTATAATCCATTAAGCCACCGTACATTTCGCCTTTCAATTCTCTATCCAAATTTTGAGCCCTTTTGTAATATGCCAAGGCAGAATCATATTGTTCTTGCTCTTTATATGTATTTGCGATTTCTTCATAAGCAAATTTTAAACTGGCATTCATTTCAATCGATTGCTCAAAAGCGATTATTGCAGCACCATAATTCTTTTGTTTTTGATAAATCATGCCTTTATAAAAATACGTCAATGCCTCACTCGGGTTCAGTGCCGCTGCTTTCTGAATATCTTTCAATGCCGCATCTGTATCATCTAAAAAATAATGCATCGCCGCACGATTAAAATACGAAATGGATAACATATTATCCGCTTCAATGGCTTTTGAAAACCATTTTTTCGCTTCTCGCAAATCATAGCTCGACGGCATTTCAATATCTTGATTAAAATATCGAGCCGCACCAATATTATTATAAGCCATCGCAAAAGAAGAATCTATCGAAACCGCTTTTTTGAAATCAGAAATTCCACTACTAAATTGTTTCAAATAACAATACGTCATTCCTCTATCATTATAAGCGTAAGCATGAAAAGGTTTTAAACGAATCGTTTTGCTAAAATAGGTCACGGCATTCTCCAATTCTCCTAAGTTATAACTCATTTGTCCTGCCGAATAAAACGCTTCTGAATTTTTCGGTTCTAAGATGCAAAGCTGCTCAAAATCTGCCAACGCTTTCTCGTATTTCCCTAGCTTTGAGTACGAATGTCCACGAGCATAATATGCCCTTGGATAAAAATCATAGTCCACCAAAAAATTTGATAAATAATCAATTGCTTGTTCATATTCTCCTTGGCGTTTTGCCGCTAATCCATTTCTATAATCTTCATAATCAATTACTTGAGGCTGAGCAAAAACGGAAATAGTCAAAAATAAATTTAGGATTGAAGTTGTTATTATTTTCATGTTTTTTGGTTTTTTAAGTCATTTAATTTCATATTTATCACGAGATAAAATAGTAATTATCTAGCTTGCTACTCATTAGGTGACCTGAATTCGAATGTCGTCAACTTAAGGAATCGTAGTTATCGAACGGCAGCTTTTCGGTCGCCGTCCGACTAAGATCTGTAGTAGATTATAGGCGAATTATAATATTAGTATCATGATTAATTTAGATCTTCAAATCCATTCTTTAAGAAGATACTATTATTTTTATTTACAATATTACAAATTAAAACAATACATCACTTTACACAAACTTACTAATCTGATAAAAGTCCCTTTTTACGCGACCAATTACACTCTTGTTATATTGTAATTAATAATATGGTCATTAATTATTTATTTAAATATTTGATTTACAGGTATTTAAATAAATAATATTAATTCTTATTCGTAAGATTAATTCATTTTTGCTATTTATCTGGTCTAAATTATCTTTCATCTGAAAAATAAATTCTTTCAGAATAATTTTTTGATAATTATGTAACAATACAAAAAACGAAACCGTCAAGTATTGGCATAGAGGTACTTTATTTTAAAGGTTTAAAGGTAAAACGATACGAAAAAACGATATTTAAATTACCTTTAAATTTC
>CAWVWD010000095.1:0-9827 GCA_963933585.1 uncultured Saprospiraceae bacterium | reverse complement strand
TCGTTGTCACCAATATACTGAGGAACTTCAACCATAAATTCATCAAAAAGAATTATCAAGATTAAACAATCTTATTAGACTTCTATTCCGTCTATTGATATTCAACAGAGATAAGATGATTTACTTTTCTAACCATCCCAAGTATTTGAGGAGTTGACTCATGTTCTACTTCCTGGTTAATTCTTCTTAAACCAAGAGCGACAAGTGTGTCTTTTTGACGTTGATTTGCTCCAATTTTACTCTTTACCTGTTTTAATTTAACTTTACCCATCGGTAGTAATTTTTGAGCTTTCAATAAATGAAAACAAGATTAACCGTTAAACACCTTACTAACAGAAATTCCACGAGTTTTAGCAATTTCCATTGGTGTTCTTAATTTAGACAATGCATCGATAGTTGCTTTAATCACGTTATGAGGATTTGAAGACCCTTGTGATTTCGCTAATACATTATGAACTCCTGCAATTTCTAACACAGCTCTCATTGCACCACCTGCAATTACACCTGTACCATCAGAAGCTGGCTTAATAAAAACTTTACCTGCTCCATATTTGCCTTTCTGCTCATGTGGAATTGTACCGTTAAAAATCGGCACTTTAATTAAGTTTTTCTTTGCATCATCAGTAGCTTTAGCAATTGCCTCAGATACATCACGTGCTTTTCCTAAACCATGCCCTACCGTGCCATTTCCGTCACCAACAACTACTACAGCAGCAAAACTAAAAGTACGTCCACCTTTTGTCACTTTCGCAACGCGATTAAGGTTAACTAATTTTTCCTTTAAGTCCGAATCTGTTGGCTTAACTCTATTTTGTTTCTTTGCCATGATATTAATATGTAATAGTTGTTTTTAGAATATTAGACCACCTTCTCTTGCACCTTCAGCTAATGCTTTCACACGCCCATGGTAAAGATAGCCATTTCTATCGAATTTGACAGTTCCAATTGATGCTCCTTTAGCTTTTTCCGCTAATAGTAAACCAACTTTCTTTGATTGCTCAATTGGTGTACCTTCTGCAGAAATACTACCCTCTGCAGATGAAGCTCCGAATAATGTACGGCCATCCGTATCATCAATTGCCTGAACGTATATATGGTTATTACTACGGAATACACACAATCTTGGACGCTCGGCTGTACCCAAAACCTTTTTACGAATTCTATAGTGGATGCGTTTTCTACGCTGTTTTTTTGTAACTTTCATGTTATCAACCAGTTTTAAAAGGCTCTTTAATTTAAGAATTATTTCCCCCCAGCTTTACCCGCTTTTCTGCGGATTTCTTCACCTTTGAATCTAATACCTTTTCCCTTATAAGGTTCAGGTTTTCTGAATCCACGAATCTTAGCAGCAACTTGTCCTAACAACTGATTATCAATACTTGAAAGTTTGATAGCAGGATTTTTTCCTTTAGTTGTTTCAGTTTCTACTTTAACTTCGTCAGGAATGTACATTACAATTGGGTGAGAATAACCTAATTGCATTTCCAAGATTTGTCCGGTATTAGAAGCTCTATAACCAACACCTACTAATTCTAATTCTTTTTGAAAGCCTTCAGAAACACCAGCTACCATATTGTTTAATAATGAACGATAAAGTCCATGTAATGCTCTATGTCTCTGCTGATTAGTCGGTCGCTTTACATTAATCTCTCCTTCACTTACCTCGACTGTTATGTCAGCATCAATCTGCTGTGTCAATTCTCCTTTTGGTCCTTTGATTGTTACAAGGTTACCTTTAGAAATACTGACTTCGACACCTTTAGCAAGTGATATAGGTAATTTTCCTATCCTTGACATGATTAATTATTTTATGATTATCGGAAGTCCGAATAATTTTAAGATGATTATTATTAATACACATAACAGACAAGCTCACCACCGATATTACCAGTTTCAGCTATTTTCCCAGTCATTAATCCTTTAGATGTTGATACGATACAAACACCTAAACCATTAATAATACGAGGAATTTCCGTCGATTTTGCATATTTACGAAGACCAGGTTTACTAATTCTGCCTAAAGATCGGATGGCAGGAGTCTTCTTACTATCATACTTCAAAGCAATTTTAATTAAACCTTGCTTTGAATCATCTTCAAATTTGTATTTCAAGATATACCCTTGGTCGTAGAGGATTTTAGTAATATCCTTCTTCATGTTAGAGGCGGGAATTTCTACGACGCGATGTCTTGCTTGTTGCGCATTTCGAATACGCGTCAAGTAATCTGCTATTGGATCGCTTAGCATTACCTTAATTTTTAGTGTTAGTATCTAATACTTGAAGACTTAACACTGTTAAACAATATATTTCTTTTATTACTGAATCAACTAAAAATGATAGTTAAAACCTACCAACTTGCTTTAGTTATTCCAGGGATTTTACCTTCATTCGCCATTTGTCTGAATTTGACACGACAAATTCCGAATTGTCTCATATATCCCTTAGGACGACCAGTCAACTGACAACGATTATGCAAACGAATCGGATTAGAATTTCTTGGAAGTTTATCTAACTCTTCCCATCTTCCTTCTTCCTTCAGCTGCTTACGAAGATCAGCGTACTTAGCTACAAGACGCTCACGCTTTCTCTCACGAGCAATTAATGATTTTCTTGCCATGATTAATTATTATTATTTTGATTTTTGAAAGGTAGTCCCATGTGCTTTAGCAATGCCAATGCTTCTGCATCTGTTTTTGCTGTTGTAACAAAGGTAATATCCATTCCAGAAATACGATTAACCTTATCGATATCAATCTCAGGAAAAATAATCTGCTCTGTAATACCTACAGAGTAATTACCTCTACCATCGAAACTCTTATCATTAATTCCTCTAAAATCACGTACACGAGGTAATGATATAGTTACAAAACGATCAAGAAACTCATACATTTGCTCATTTCGAAGTGTTACACGCGCGCCAATAGGCATGCCTTCACGTAACTTAAAGTTCGAAATAGAAGTTCTTGCATAAGTAGGTACCGCTTTCTGTCCGGCGATGAGTGACATTTCATTAATAGCATTATCTACTAACTTTTTGTCACCTGTAGCATCACCCAGACCTTGGTTAAGACTAATCTTAACCAAACGAGGTACTTCCATAACTGATTTGTACTGAAATTCCTCCATTAACTTAGGAGAAACTTCCTCACGATATTTAGTTTTAAGTCTTGGTATATAACTCATTAGTCAATTATTTCACCACTTTTTTTAGAATAACGAACCAGCTTTCCATCTTCTAATTTTCGTCCAATACGACTAGCTTCACCAGATTTAGGTTCCACTAACATTAGATTCGAAATATGAATAGGAGCTTCCTGTTCAATACGTCCACCGGGATCATTCTCTGTCGGTTTCTTATGCTTAGTTACCATATTTACAGTAGATACGATTGCACGATCTTTCTTTGGTAACATTTGGAGAACTTCGCCTTTAGAGCCTTTATATGCTCCAGCGATTACTTCGACAGTATCCCCTTTCTTAATATGAAATTTTTTGTTTGCCATGATTAAAGTACTTCAGGAGCGAGAGAAACTATTTTCATATAATCACGTTCACGTAATTCACGAGCCACAGGCCCAAAAATACGTGTTCCACGAGGTTCGTCTGATGGGTTTAATAAAACCGCAGCATTATCATCAAAACGGATGTAAGAACCGTCTTTACGACGAATTTCCTTCTTAGTTCTTACTACCACTGCTTTTGTAACTGTACCTTTCTTTACACCTCCAGGGCTTGTTGATTTTACAGTCACAACTATTTGGTCACCAATTGATGCATAACGACGACCCGAACCTCCAAGCACACGAATACAAAGTACTTCCTTTGCACCCGAATTATCTGCTACTTTTAGTCTTGATTCTTGTTGTATCATGATTATTTAGCTCTTTCAAGGATTTCTACTAATCTCCAACGTTTATTCTTACTCATAGGACGAGTTTCCATGATGCGTACTGTATCACCTACATTACAATCATTCTTCTCATCATGAGACATAAACTTCTTGGTCTTCTTTACGAATTTACCATAAATAGGGTGTCTCAACTTTCGTTCTACTGAAATTGTGATAGTCTTATCCATTGCAGAACTCGTCACAACCCCTACTCTTGATTTTCTTAAATTTCTTGTTTCTGTCATTTTATCCAGAATTTCATTAGGTTTTATTCATAGAGAATCACAAGGTTTCCCAACTATCCATTATGAATATTACCCACACCAGCTGAGCCAGTATTCAGAAATTATTTTTTCTTAGCTAATTTTCTTTTAGCCGAAGAACGTTCAACTTTCTGACGTCTTCTACGGCTTTTTATTTTAGAACGATTAGCTATACCTTCTTCAGAAAGTTCTGCTAAGTGTCTTTTTCTAACCTCGGTTTTTAAGCGAGCGATATCACGTCTAACTTCAACTAATGTATTTGGATTATCTAACCCTGTAGTTGAATGGTCAAAACGTAATCTTTGATAATTGGCTTCAGCATTTCTCAACTCTTCACCTAATTCTTCTGCTGTGAATGCCGCCGTTTGTAACTTATCTTGAGCCATCAGTTATATTATTGTAATAGTTTTTTTGAAATAATTCTACAACCTTACCCTTGATAGTCTCTTCTAACTACGAATTTAGTTTGAACAGGTAGTTTTTGAGCAGCCAATCTTAATGCTTCTTTCGCTACTTCAATAGGCACACCAGACATTTCGAATAAAATTCTTCCTGGCTGAACTGGAGCTACATAATGATCCAAGGCTCCTTTACCTTTACCCATACGAACCTCTAAAGGCTTACTTGTAATAGGTTTATCAGGGAAAATACGAATCCACACTTTACCCTCACGTTTCATATATCGAGTCATCGCAATACGAGCAGATTCAATCTGACGGCTAGTTAGGCGACCAAGATCAAGAGTTTTTAAAGCGAAATCTCCGAAAGAAATTGTGCTACCTCTGTGAGCAAGTCCCCTGTTACGTCCTTTTTGCTGCTTACGATATTTCGTTCTTTTTGGTTGTAACATCTTATAACATTTTGATTACGAAGATTTTGCTTTTAGCAATCACTTTCCCCAAAAACTTCGCAAAGATACGTTAATTTTTTGTAATTCTACTAATTACGTCTTCTGTTTCTGTTATCGCTTCTTCCGGGACGTCTTCCGCCACCACTTCTACGATCATTTGCAGAACCACGTTTTCCACCTGGTTTCTTAGAATCACCAGTATCAGGCGTTAAATCACGTTTCCCAAATACTTCACCTTTACAAATCCAAACCTTCACACCAATCTTACCGTAGATAGTTAAAGCTTCAACGATTGCGTAGTCGATATCTGCACGGAAAGTATGTAAAGGAGTACGTCCTTTTTTATACTCTTCCGAACGTGCCATCTCTGCACCGTTCAAACGTCCTGAGATTCGAACCTTAATACCTTCAGCTCCTGCACGCATAGTAGATTGAATTGCCATTTTGATTGCACGACGATAATTAATACGTGCTTCAATTTGTTTAGCAATAGATTCTCCTACGATGTAAGCATCCATTTCAGGTTTACGAATTTCTACGATGTTGATCTGAACATCTTTCTTCGTCAACTTCTTAATTTCCTCACGGATTTTATCCACTTCCTGACCACCTTTACCGATAATAATCCCCGGACGTGATGTGTGGATAGTAATTGTGATTCGACGCAATGTTCTTTCGATGATAATGCGAGCAATACCACCTTTAGCAACTCTGGCTCTAAGGTAAATCCTTATTTTTTCATCCTCCACTACCTTCTCAGCAAAATTGTTGCCTCCAAACCAGCTGGAGTCCCAACCTCTGATAATCCCTAAGCGGTTACCAATTGGATTCGTCTTCTGACCCATATGATTATATTATTTTGAAATCCCCTGTGGGTTTAACTTTATTCAGCAGATTCAGTTATTGCTTCAACAACTTCCTCATTTATTTCAATATCACCTAAATCTTCCGCTTCCAACTCGACTCTGTTTTCCACAAGAATATAGATATGACAAGAATGTTTACGAATTCTGTGGGCACGACCGTAAGGTGCCGGGCGAAAACGTTTTAACATACTTCCTTGATTCGCATAACATTCTTTGACATACAGTTCATACTCATCAGAGTTAGAAACACCTGTCTTTTGCTCCCAATTAGCAATTGCGGACAATAGATTTTTTTCAATCCATGTCGCAGCTTCCTTATTCGTAAAGCGTAAAACGTTAAGGGCTTGATTTACTTCAAGACCACGAACATTATCGATGACAAGTCTCGCTTTGCGGACTGACATTGGAACTTTATTTAATTTTGCTACTGCTTCCATCGTAACTTTAGAGTTTTCGGAATATCGAATACTTTTGAAATAAGTAGTCTAATTAAAGACTACAATTTCATCCGTCGGATATGAATTTTATTTCTTCCCGCCTTTACCACCGTGACCTCTGAAGTTACGTGTTGGCGAGAATTCTCCTAATTTGTGACCTACCATATTCTCTGTAACAAATACAGGAACGAAGGTCTTACCATTGTGGACTGCAATCGTTTCTCCTACAAAGTCAGGAATAATCATTGAACTACGAGACCAAGTTTTAATAACTTGCTTACGCTTAGCTCCTTTAGCTTTTTCAACTTTATCCAATAACTTATGGAAAACGTATGGTCCTTTTTTTAGTGAACGAGGCATTATCCTATATATTTATAGATTACCAAATCTTACTTTTTCTTTCTACGTGTGATAATTAATCTATCAGACGATTTTTTACGACTTCTTGTCTTTTGACCTTTAGCCATGATACCTGTACGTGATCGTGGATGTCCTCCTGAAGAGCGACCTTCACCACCACCCATCGGGTGATCTACTGGATTCATCGCGACACCACGAGTTCTCGGGCGACGACCTAGCCAACGTTTACGACCTGCTTTACCTAACACTTGTAACTGATGATCCGGATTTGAAACCGTACCAATAGTTGCTCTACAGTTAGATAATATACGGCGTAATTCTCCCGAAGGCATTTTGATTACAGCATATCTTCCTTCTTTTCCCATCAAGGTAGCATAAGTACCAGCACTTCGTACTAAAGCTGCCCCTTTTCCAGGCCACATTTCAATCGCATGAATCGTAGAACCTAAAGGCATTTCAGATAGAGGAAGTGTATTCCCTCTTTCAGGAGCAACTCCTGAACCTGACTCAACCACATCACCTACTTTAATTCCATTCGGTGTGATGATATATGCTTTCTCGCCATCATCATACTTTAATAATGAAATCCAGCATGAACGATTTGGATCATACTCAATGGTTTGTACAGTCGCTTTCATACCATCCTTTTGACGTTTAAAGTCAATGATACGGTAACGACGCTTGTGTCCTCCCCCTCGATTACGAACAGTTCTATGACCTTCGTTATTACGACCACCACTCTTCTTCAAAGAAGTAGTAAGGCTTTTTTCCGGTTTACTGGTAGTTAGTTCAGAAAAGTCGTTACCAACTCTAAATCGAGTACCAGGACTTGTCGGTTTATATTTTTTAACAGGCATTTTGTTGTAATTTGTAATTAACGTTTTTCAATTACACTTCACCGTAAAAGTTGATTTCATCACCTTCCTCGAGTGTAATAATTGCTTTTTTATAAACGCTTGTGCGACCCTTCATAACACCTGTTTTCGTAAAGCGTGAACGCTCTTTGGCAGGCATAATCATCGTATTTACAGACTGGACATCTACTCCGTACATCTCCTCTACTGCTTTACGAATCTCGACTTTGTTCGCTTTCTTATCAACTATAAAAGTATATTTACCTAAAGTATCTGATATAATTTCAGATTTTTCGTTGATAAGCGGTTTAACTAAAATATTTTTCTTGACATTCTTAGCCATCACTATATGATTTTATAAGCTGTTTTATGCAAACAACTCTTTCATTTTATCAATTGAACTTTCAGATAGAATAAGACAGTTGTTATCCAAAACAGCGTAAGTGTTCAAATCATCAACTCTTATTACATTTGCTTTTTTCAAATTTTTACTTGACCCGTAAATGTTTTGATCATTAGCACCTGTTACTAAAAGGCTTCTTTTATCTGCAAGATTCAAATTAGCAAGAATTTCTTTATATGCTTTCGTCTGTGGAGCATCAAAAGTAAAATCTTCTACAACGATAATTTCATTCTTTTGTAATTTACTTGCAAGTGCAGAATTTCGAGCTAGTCGTTTAACTTTTTTATTCAATTTAAAACTATAGCTTCTTGGACGAGGACCGAATACACGACCTCCACCACGAAAAACTGGACTTTTTATGCTACCTGCACGAGCAGTACCTGTACCTTTTTGCTTTTTCAACTTTCTCGTAGAACCTGCAATATCAGCACGTTCTTTCGATTTGTGTGTTCCTTGACGTTGATTCGCAAGATACTGTCTAACTGCAAGATAAACCACATGTTCATTAGGCTCAATACCGAAAATCTCTTGAGGTAATTCCACCTCTTTTCCCGTCTTTTCCCCTTGTATACTGAATACTTCAAGTTTCATAATATGGCAATCAAAAAGTTATTAATAAAGTAATTATCTAAGGACAATTACTTATGATTATTTTTCAATAATTACAAATCCTCCTTTGTGACCAGGAACTGCACCTTTTACTAAAACAGCATTCTTGTCAGCAAAAATCTTAAGAATTTCTAAATTCATCATTTTTACTCGGTCTCCCCCAGTTCTTCCTGCCATACGCATTCCTTTGAATACTCTTGCTGGATAAGAAGCGGCACCAATTGATCCCGGTGCACGTTGTCTGTTGTGTTGACCGTGCGTTGCGTCATTCACACCACGAAAGTTGTGACGTTTAACAACTCCTTGAAAACCTTTACCTTTTGAAGTACCAACGACATTAATAATATCACCTTCTGCAAATACCTCTTCTACTGTAATAGTCTCACCTAATGCTTTTTCAATGCCGAAGTTACGAATTTCAGAAACCTTACGTTTTGGCGTTGTTCCTGCTTTTGAGAAGTGACCAACTAACTGATTAGAAGTTCTTTTCTCTTTTTTATCACTGTATCCTAGTTGAATAGCAGTGTATCCGTCTGTTTCCTCGGTTTTCACTTGAGTGACCACGTTAGGTCCTAACTCAATCACTGTGCAAGCAACGTTTTTTCCAGCACTATTAAAAATGCTAGTCATCCCGATTTTTTTTCCAATTAATCCTTGCATTACCTGATTTTTTTGTGTTTTTATCTTGAATTTTCAAGACAGAACCTAAAATTTACGTTAATTTAACTTGAATGTCCACTCCACTTGGTAACTCCAACTTTGAAAGGGCATCTACAGTTTTCTGAGTCGGTGTGTAGATTTCAATCAAACGCTTATGTGTACGTAATTGAAATTGTTCACGAGACTTTTTGTTAACGTGCGGCGAACGCAAGACTGTGTAGATTTTTTTCTCCGTAGGCAGCGGAATCGGACCTGTTACAACTGCACCGCTACTACGAACGGTTTTAATAATCTTTTCCGTACTTTTATCTACCAATGAATGGTCGTAAGAGCGGAGTTTGATTCTAATTTTCTGATTCATAACCTTGTATTAAAATATGAAGAGGGAGAGATTAAACTCGCCCTCGAGCATTATATCATTTAAACTTTAACTAAACCTTTTGCTTTAGCAATTACATCTTCTGAAATACCACTTGGAGCTTGTGCATAATGCGAAAATTCCATAGCAGAAGAAGCACGACCTGATGAAATAGTACGTAAATGTGTTACATACCCGAACATCTGAGATAAAGGAACATCTGCTTTCACGATAATTGCACCTAACTTCTCTGCTTGCCCTTTAATCAATCCACGGCG
>CAWVWD010000094.1:0-9989 GCA_963933585.1 uncultured Saprospiraceae bacterium | reverse complement strand
AGTTACATACGTTAAAGGTGTTGGTTTGACCAGACGTTCTTATGAAGAAGATGGAATGCTTTATATTTCAAAATTAGTAAGTATTGATGGGGAATCATTGAGTCAGTACCTATCTACAACACAATCATTTTATCCTGAAAATACGTACAAATCAGCAGCAGATTTTACAGAACCAATTTCTTGGGAATATGATTTGACAAAAGTAGAAAGGAATCCAAAATATGCACCGAAATACATTCTCGGTGGACAAAAGGTGACGTTAAGAAATTCAACAAAAAAAGGGACACCTACAACACAGCCTACTTTAGTAGTTCCATCGGAATATGAAGCAGAGACCGTTCCTGAAAAATCAAAAAATTCAGTAAAGAAAGGGATTGTATTAACTGTTCCCAAAATCTCTGCTCGCAATGTAAAGCATATCGTTCAGCAAGGGGAAACACTTTACAGTCTTTCTAAAAAATACAATATCTCCGTTTTAGATATTAAGACTGATAATCAATTATCTGAAAATATAATCGGAATCGGACAAGAATTAATTATTGAAAAAAAAGATATGATGCAAAATTGATTATTCTGTAATTTTATAAAATTATAATAAAAAAAAGGGACTGAAATCATTGATGATTTCAGTCCCTTTTTATTTCGAAAATAGTTGGAAGACATTTTCGAAATATCTTCTAACTAAATAAACAATCTAACAGCTATAATAAATCTATAAAGTGCTAAAAATCTTATAGGTTTTTCGATTAGGATACAATCCGAATCAATTCAAAACTTCTATTTTTTCAATTTTATCTCCAACGGATAACTTTATAACGACATCCATTCCATCCGTTACTTTCGCAAAAATAGTATAGCTTCCATCCAAATGTGGTGTTGGAGAATGTGTCACAAAGAACTGGCAAGTTTCTGTATCTTTCCCAGATGAAGCCATTCCAACCCAGCCTGCATCATCATATTTTAATGGTGATAATTCTGACCGAATCATCTGATTCGTACTTCCCCAGCCGTCACCTCTCGGACAGCCGCCTTGTGCTACAAAGTTTGGAACAACTCGATGAAACGTTTTATTGTTATAAAATCCTTTATTAATTAATTGAATAAAATTACTCACCGAAGTCGGCGCTTCTACAGGGTAGAGTTGCATTTCGAAATCACCTTTTGAGGTTTTCACGATGACTTTTGTATCTTTTGTAAGAGCCAATAACGGTTCCCAATCCATTTCAAACGTATTCTTCGATTCTGTCAAATTCAATGTATCACCCGAAATATAAGCAATCGTCTTTTCGATTTCATTTTGAATTTCAATATCACGAGGTAGTGTTAATTTTGTTAATCCTAACTGTAACGTAGAAATATCATTTCTCAGAGTGTATTGATAACCTAATTCTGGATCACGAAGAATTTCCGCCGTCGCTCCCATCATTCCGACATCTCCCGACTCATAAACTTCCAAAAAAGTCTTTTTAAAGAAACTAAGCATCCAATCATAATCCGCTCCCATGATTAACCTCAATTTTGGATTTTTCCGGATATTAGCCAAAGCCGTAATTGCGGATGTTTTAACAAAAGGATGTGCACTTGAAACGAACATTGCTTCTTTTATAAAGTCATAATTCAATGCAAAAACAGATAATGCCTCCAATGCTTTCCCTTTTTCGTAAGGATTTTTAGATTCATTAAAAATTGATTTTAATAAATCATTTATTTCATTTCTCTGTTTTCCCTGGGTATAACTGATGTGTGCCAATGCAGCACCTAACATATTTATTTTCAATAACCTATCTTCACTCGTACTATCCATTCCGATTCCATAGTATAATTCGACATCATTTAGGATTCCCTTTTCAATAAAGTATTTAGAAGCCATCGAAACTAATTGCGGATTCGCATCACGAATAGCTCCAAGAAAAATCGGTTTTACATCTACATATTCGTATTGCTCCAAACTTCTTAGGATATTTACTTTAACCATCGGATCATTTTCAGCACGAGCCATATCTTGCAATACGATCAAGGCTTCATTAGAAATCGGTAACTTACCAACGCCTAAAGCCAAACTCATTCGCACATAATTATCTTTTGCCTCCGCTGCATATTTTAGAAGTTGCTCCATTTTTATAGGATTAGGAAATACAACTTCAGGTAATCGACCGAAATAGTTCGCTGCAATTCTTTGAACGCTTATTGGAAAATCAGCATTTAAAAGTTCTAACATCCGATTTGTTCCCAAATTAGAAATCATTCCACGCAGAGCATAACGATAAATTCCATTCGCTTGACCTTCCAACATCAACGTATCAGTCGCCAAATAATCAGGAGCAGCACTTACATATTTCAAATACTTTTCGTCCGCACATCGTCCGATTGCTTCCAAGATTTGAGCATTGATTAAGAAGGACGCTTCACTAACTTTCGACTGAAAAGCATCTAATAATGGTTGAGTTGCTTGAGTACTTTTGCTTTGTCCGAGTGCGTAAGCAGCAATTGCTCGAATACTCTCATCCTCATTTTTATTACGTAACATTTCGCCCAAGGCAGCCAAAGTTTGGATAGAAGAATCCTGAACAGAAGCCATTGCCATTACTGCCAAATAACGATTCACTGCCATTTCATCCTTTAAAAAAGGAATCAAACCTTTGGCGTCTCGCTCATTTTGGAGTTTGTAAATCTCTTGAACGACCGCATCAGAAAAATTCAAAAAATCGGCTTCATCATTCTGATCTTCTTGAGAATTTCCACAAGAAAATAAGCTCAATGCTAAAATAAATAAGGTGATATACGATAACGGTTTCATATTTTTATTTAATCCTTTTAAAGTATTTTCAAAACTTGGCTAAAATAAGATTTTTTCAGCGTATCCTACTTTCATTCTTATATTGTTTTTAATAATTTCTAAATTTTTCATAATTTCAATCGAAGTGAACGAAGGCGAACAAAATATGAACTATGCTGTTTTTAGTATTTTGGGCGAAAACTATTTAGGATATAGTAAAAAAAGATAAAATAAATAGGCTACCGATTATTTGGTTCCGCTTCTCTAAAGTGAATTTCAATTATTATTAACATAACAACCAACCAATGGCTACAGAAATCATCATCAAATATTTACACTTCGTTTTCATTTTTATCGTTGTGAGTACAGTCGTCGCAGAACATCTATTACTAAAACCTCAACTAACAAAAGCCGAACTTCAACGCATTGCTCGAATAGATGGTTTATATGGAATTTCGAGTATTTTTGTCGTTGCAGCAGGCTTGTATTTATGGCTTGGCGAAATTGGAAAACCTGCAGCATTCTATACGGAGAATCATCTATTTTTAACAAAAGTCGGTTTGTTTGTAATCGTTGGATTACTATCCATTCATCCGACTATTTTCTTTTTGAAAAATCAGAAAGGTGAAGATGACACAGAATTAGTCGATATTCCAAAATCTATTAAAATTGTACTTCGTATTGAGTTATTAATTTTATTTACAATGCCGCTTTTGGCGACTATGATGGCGAAAGGAATTGGATTGAGTTAAGTTTTCTAGCGTAAAAATAATGCATAATATAAATTGCCTTACTATTAGATCTTAAGACCTAAATAAGTCTAATCTCTGATAGCAAGGCGATTTGAAATCTATAATTTTAAAATTTATTGTTTTCTCGCATTAAATCCGAAAGATACTCCAACACGGAAATTATTTTTGCGAGGAATAACATACGCATTAATAGGAATATTCAACTTACCAGATTTCAAAGTAAATCCTGCCGCCAATACAAAACCTGTTAATACTTTCACATCTCCTCTACTATCCAAACGAGAAACTATTGAATAAGGATTTGGATCACCATTAGGATTATCATTCCACCAATCATATTCTAAGTTCCAATCCCCTGCATTATCATAATAACCGTCAGCATATCGAGCGAATGAAAGGGTCGGCCCAAAGGCGAATTCGAAACCGCTTTTATTACTTCTTAAACCGTGTAAAAGTGTAAAACTCGGAATGAAAAATCCTTGTTCCACACCACTTATCATCGGAATAAACTCAAATAAACCTTGCATATTTCCTTCATTCAAATACTGAATTTCAAACTGATAACCGAATTGAAATAAAGCCGGAAACGCATCAAAGCCACCTTCAATTTCAGGTGCTTTATAAACAGTAGCAGCATCACCTGTCAAAATCGAAATACCCATTCTTGGCCCGCTCAAATTCAAACGAGGCTCGTTTGGAAGCGTAATCGCATTATACAAGTTTTCTTTCTGTGTCAATAAGCTCACAATATCGGCATCATTCTCCAATCCAAACATATCATAGATTGTAATACCAATCATATGTTGCATTTCGTTTTGAAGATTCAAAAATTCGTTCACTTGAGTTTTTTCAATCACTCCTTTTTTGATATCGATCAATCGAAGTGTAATGATAATTGACTTCCCATAACGTTCCACACTTCCTGTGAACATTTTATCAGACTCTATCACGTTCCCAACTTCTAATAAGCAAATCTTACCATAACAATTATCAATCTTCAAATCATTTTTTTCTACTAAATAAGCCACATCATACTTATCCATCACTTCAAACGTCCCCAACTTATCCATTTCCAAACGGACTAAATTCCCCATCTGAATAGAAGTATATTCGACTCCTTGAGCATCAATATTTAAGACTGTTAGTGAAGGTTGTGTTTCTCCCTGTGCGTTTATAATTGTAAACCCAAACGCTATTAATAATGTACAAATAATTATTTTTTTCATCTTATCTATTATTTTTTTGCTAATTATTTTTTCTAAAAATCAGCTAATTCCTATTAAAAATTTAACTCAACCGTAATCAAAAAATATTGTTTTCGTCATGTATAAATTATAGCTAAGAAGTAGCTTGAGAAATGAGTTACTTGGTTTTCTATTTGTTAATTCTACTTTTATAAAATGGGAAGAAATGAAATTTATGTTACCAAAGAAATTCATTTTAAAAAAGTAATCCTATCATATTTTCATTAATAATTATATTCAAGGTAATCACACTTTATTTTTGAATATATCTACAATATCAGATAGGAATTTTCGGCTCGCAAACTTTCGGCTCACTTTTCCCTTTTTTATTAAACCAGTTTAATATTTTACATCAAAATCACCTTTTTAACGCTTCTTCTCAATTAAAATCATCCAAAAGGCTAGATTCCTATCTTCCATTAGAATTACTTATTAAAGACCTATCTTTATCCTTTTATTTAAATAAATCATACTTTCCTCTATGAATTTCAAAACAGCGATTAAAACGCCTTTCAGCCAATTACGAAAAAAGTTATTGAGCAATAATTTTTTTGGTTTAATGTATTACTACCAATATATTTGGCAACCAAAACCGAATAGTTTAGCCGCTATTTTGGATGGTTTTTCTAAAAAAAACAAGAACACCTTCTTTGTTCAAGTCGGTGGAAATGACGGTTTCCAGAATGATTTGATTTGTAAATTCGTAAAACGTCACCGTTGGGAAGGCATCACGATTGAGCCACAAGTCAAACCGTTTCAATCTTTAACAGAGATTTATAAAAAGGATAAAGTAACGCCTGTAAATGCTGCAATTGATAGCGAGAATAAAACTCGGAAGTTGTACAAAATTGCATTTACAGATGCTCGATGGGCAAGTGGATTGAGTTCGTTTTTACGATCTCATTTGGAGGAAAAAATCAAAGATGGTTATATTGAAAAGAAAGCTAAAAAGACAGGTATTTCTTTACCAAAAGATAAATCAGATTGGATTGGTTCTGAGAAAATCAATTGTTT
This sequence comes from uncultured Saprospiraceae bacterium, assembly GCA_963933585.1. GTDB lineage: Bacteria > Bacteroidota > Bacteroidia > Chitinophagales > Saprospiraceae > CAWVWD01. Next base: position 4,203 of record CAWVWD010000094.1, on the reverse strand, counting down.
GACTTTCGAAACGATTTTCAAAAAGTATGCTGTCCAAAAAATTGATATTTTGCAAATTGATACGGAAGGTTTTGATTATGAAATTTTGAAACTATTTCAATTCAATACCTTTTTGCCAAAAATTATTATTTTTGAAAGTGAGAATCTTTCCGATTCAGATTTAGCAGAATGTAAAGTTTGGCTTCACTCGAAAGGCTATGATTTTCAGACGTTTGGTGGCGACACTTTGGGGGTTTTGAAATAGAGGTTCCATATTCTAAAACGAATCAAATCTATGTGTATAAATCTATTCAAACACCTATAAAGTATATCCATATTTTTTCATTGTTCGTACAAAGTCGCCCCTTTTTGCTTTAGAAATATTCGGAATGCGTTGATTATTCCATCATTATACATGCGGTAAATATCAGTATATTTAACTACAGGTTGCAATCAAATGTGCGTATAGATATTGGCTGCTATGAAAAATAAAAAAAATGATCGAAATAAATAAGGAAAATATAATCAGAAAATGCAATGAATACCTTTTGGGAAATACCTCAAAAGAATAAGTATTGAGGTATGCAAATGAGTTGATTATTAACGATAAATATGAATGGGATGATGAGATAATTTCAAAAATAATTTATGCTTGGGATTCTGAAAAAATGAATTATCCAATTAATAAAGTAAATATGAAATTATGGAAACAATGGTTAGAAACAGGAAAAAACAAATTACCAGAATTCAATAGTTGGAATTCACATATCGAAAAGCAAAAAAAAATTTGCGGAAAATTCGATTCAAATTGGAATCCAGTAAATAAGAAATTAATGATTGGTTGTTCTGATAATTTAGATAAAGAACCCATAAGCGGTTTAAGACGTCCGAAGGAAGAAAGAACAACAGGTTGGCTTATTTGGAGTGGAGAACTTTCAAAGAAAGACGATTTCTTCAGACCAGTTTGTGCAGAACACCTCCTTCAAAGAAGGCCTGAAATAATAAAATATTTAGGCCTTGGTGTTGGATTCAGATTTTTAGTTAAAAAAAATGGATACGAAGATGTTTGGTTCGACAAAGAGACGACTAAATTGAAATAAAAGTGATTTAATCTAGATTCGTTAAAAGGGCATTTAACCTTCAAACGGCTCACAGAACTTTCGATAAAAATCGGTTGCGATTTGCCGTAACCAATATTGTACATACGCCATGAATTCAGGCCTTTTTAAATATTTATACTTGTTAAATATCCATTCCAAAACCCTTTAATTTATGATTTTTCAAATCTTAATTGTTTAAAAAAATCAAAATTATTTCACCTCATCTATAGCACGATTTATTTATCTTGTAATTGTATCCGATAGACCGTCAAGGCACACAACGAATGCCAACGAAGTATCAATGCCCTCATATCCATCGTCCATACAAGGATATTAGATCCAGGATAAAAAATTAAACTTCTGCGAAATGTATCCAACTTTCTGCGATAAGTATACACCGGCCTAATCTAAAAGCTTGAAATTTGTGGTGTTAATAAAAGATAAATGGCGTGCTAAGTATTTTTTTTATACCAAAAAAAGTCAAAGTAATTATGACTGAGTACGACACAATCCTAAATGAAGCCTTGAAAAATATTTGTGAATGATGCGTACTCGAGACATAATTATCTCCATCTATAAAACAAATATCACTGAAAATAATCTAGTCGATATAAAGTCCATTTTAGACCGCTGCAATAAAGTTATTAAATGGAACACGGACTTAGAAGATTGTGATAATATATTAAGAATCGAGAGTCACGATTCAATTGAACAAAAGATTATTGAAACGCTACATGCTTTAAGCATTATGTGCATTGAACTACATTAATAAAATATCATGTCAAAACAAAAGTGGACAACCTTCAAAAATAAAACCGTACTGGTAACCGGAGCTTCTTCAGGTATCGGTTTAGCAATAGCAAAAGCATTATCTAAACGAGGAGCAAATTTGATTCTTACTGCGAGGTCAGAAAACAAACTCAATGAGGTAGCTGAAAGTGTTCGCAAAACAGGAAGTAAAGCATATGTTTTTGTCGGTGATTTAAGCATTCCAAATGCAGGTGAAACATTATATAATACAATTATTCAAGCAGGCTTATCTGTTGATTTATTAATTAATAATGCAGGATATGGGAGATGGGGAAAATTTACAGACTTTGAGCGGGAAGATTACGCAAAAATGATTCAACTCAATATTACATCTTTAACGGATTTATGCCATCTGTTTATTCCAGATATGGTCAAAAAAGGAAGTGGCGGCATTATCAATGTCGGTTCTATTGCTTCATTTAGTCCCGTTCCTTATGGCAATGTCTATTCTTCTTCAAAGGCATATATATTGAATTTCACGGAAGCGCTGCGCTATGAATATCAAAATAAAGGAATTCAAATTATGGCATTGTGCCCTGGAGGAACGAAATCTAATTTCTCAACGGTAGCAAGTGAAAACTCTGAAAAGATAACGGCAAAAGTAAATCAAATGGAAGCCTCAAGCTCCATGTTAAGTGCAGAAACCGTAGCAAATGAGTGTTTAAATGCTTTTTTGAAGAACAAAATGTATGTCGTCACCGGGAGAAGTAACAAAATTATGACTGCATTAGGTCGTCATTTACCAAGAAAGATGATGTTGAACATCGCAGGAAAAATGTTTGCTAATGTAGTTGGAGAATAAAAAATGTTATCTGAAATCTATGAACTGCTTTACTATAAACTGCTTTACTATAAAATCAGACAAGCTAATTTGAGGTTATTTTTAGACTTGTCGAAACACTAAATATCAATCATTTTCATCACGATTATTTTTTTTATAGGAAAGCCCTTCTCCGAGTATAGAAGCTTAAATTAGAAGGAAGCCCACGTCTAATACAATATATGAATGATAGCAACTTTAGGGAGGCTCCGATTCATGTATTTAATGTTATAAATAATTACAGACTAAGAAAATAAATAAAAATATGATAGTATCAAGAGGTGTAGGTTATTTTCGACTATTGAAATGGTCTTGGATTCAAATTTTATTATTGTTGGTATGTTTCTCGGCTATAGCAGTATTATATTATTCTGAAATTATTAATATAAAAATTCCTTGGTTACCCATCTCCGTAATTGGTACTGCTGTCGCTTTTTTTGTTGGTTTTAAAAATAATCAAGCTTATGATAGATGGTGGGAAGCTCGCAAGATTTGGGGAGGTATTATCAATAATAGTAGAACTTGGGGAATGCAAGTAGATGGATATATTAGCAATACGTTTAATGATAAAATCAACAGCGATGAATTACAAGCTATTAAACAACGATTAATTTATCGCCATTTTGCTTGGCTGTACACTCATAGAAATCAATTGCTAGTTGCTACACCTTGGGAACACATTAGCCAAGGAGGAGCTACGTCTAAGCTCGCAAATTCTTTCCAAGAAAACTATGGAATAGGTCTAGTAAAGGATGAAGTATCGAAAATGAAAATGAAAAATTTAGTTTCTTCTCAAGAATTAGAAGAATTAGAGAAAGCCAAAAACAGAGCTACTCAACTTATAAATGTACAGTCTCGAGACCTAAGAGAAATAAGGAAACTTAAAATTATAGAAGATTTTCGTCACATAGAATTAATGGAAACTTTACAGCAATTCTATGAATTACAAGGCAAGAACGAGAGAATTAAGAAAACGCCATTCCCACGACAGTACGCCACAACAAGTAGAATATTTGTTACAATATTTATAATTTTACTTCCTTTTAGTATGATTCCAGCATTAATGACTTTAGGGAATACCGGACTTTGGTTGTCTGTGCCGATAACTACTTTGATCGCTTTTGTATATTTAATGATGGAATTCACAGCGGATTATACCGAAAATCCATTTCAAGGGATGGCCAATGATATCCCCATGCTCTCATTATGTAGAACAATAGAAATTGACTTGCGCCAAATGCTAGGAGAAGATGATTTACCGCTTCCGATAGCTGCTAAAGATGATATTTTAATGTAAAAAAGACACCGTCGAGTAGGTAAGAGAAATTTCATTCTCAAATGGCTCACAGCTTATCCCGAAGAGAAGTCGGGATAGGCTGTTTTTGAATAGCTCAACTCATACAAGCCGCTCAAACTTCTCAGAGGCTTTCATAGTCAGACTTTGAGAGGTAAAAGTATTCAAAAAATCTTTTGCAATTTGAGGATGAAATTTCT
>CAWVWD010000093.1:0-10022 GCA_963933585.1 uncultured Saprospiraceae bacterium | reverse complement strand
TTAAAAGATAGTTTAGTGAAAACACTGTATTCAGATTAATGAATACGGTGTTTTTGTTTTTTAGGAATAGGTGGAATTCTAAAAAATAACTATTTTCGCACTAAACCAAATCAAAAACGATGTTCAAACTGGACGCACCTTTAGAAATAACTACTAAAAAATACACAGACGAAGCTTCAAAGTTCGTCGTGATAGATAAAATGAACATTCACTACAAAGAAGAAGGTGAAGGGAAAGTATTTGTGTTATTGCATGATGCTGGAACTTCGTTGAACATTTGGGAGGAATGGATGCCTTTCTTAATAGCCCATTATAAAGTGATTCGCTTGGACTTGCCAGGTTTTGGATTAAGTCCACAATCCAAGAAATTTGATTATAAAATGGATTCTTATATCTATTTCATAAAGAAATTCACGGCTGCGATGGGTTTAGGTTTGGAAATGTTTCATATCGGGGGAATTGGTTTTGGTGGTCATCTGGCTTGGCAATATACATTATTGCACCCTCACAAAATATTGAAATTATTATTAATTAATCCTCAAGGCCAAATTGTTGATAAAACGAATAACTTATTCTCTTTTGAAAATAAAGGTAGTTTTGGAAGATTCATTTTGAGGTGGAAAGGTTCTCGTCGTTCTATTAAGAAACAATTATCAAGATCAGTTGGAAATAAATCTGTAGTTACGGATTTGTTAGTGGAACAAACGCAAGATCTATTGATTTGTAAAGGGAATCGGAAGTCATTAAAAATATTGGCCAAAAAGCCATTGAAATCTCGGTATGATAAAATTTTAGAAATTAAAACGCCTACGTTTATTCAGTTTGGAAGCTTAACTGTGCAAAGTGACTTTTCTAAAGATATTCCGAAAGCGAAATCGAAAACATACGAAGGAATCGGTGCTTTACCAATGATAGAATCGCCAGAGCAAACAGCGAAGGATGTGATACATTTTTTGGATTCGTAGAAAGTATTTTGACAGGATTTATAGGATAAGAGAACAAGTAATAAATAATCTACCCGCTTTTTTTTATTTCTGAAAAACTTAAAAAACCAGTCCGTAGCTAGTCTATGCACTGATTTTTATAAATTATTAGGAATAAAAATAATTTCGTCATAACGAGTAAGCTATTTATTATCCGCGTCATAAAATAGAATTTATTTCATTTTATAGTCTATAAAATTCCATATAATTTGTAAACCCTGTCAAAACAATCTCAAAATAATCTCAAAACGATTTTAAGTGTTTTTATTAAAAATCCGTTTTATAAATGCGAGATTACTATTCATAAGCCCAATTGTAATTAATGTTAAGAGTATTGGAATTACTGGCGTTGGCATCTGTTGTAGAAATATTGGAAAACTAATTAATAATAAAATATTAATTGCTGTAAATATTTTGAAATACATCGGTTTTGAGAATGATTTCCAAATCCAAAATGCCGCAATAAGATGTGTTGGAAAAGCCCAAATGACATTTAAATTATTCTTGACTGGAATATGTTCTGTTCCAAACCACATGACCAAAAATATAAGGCCGGATAAACCTGCGATAAGCATGAAAATGCCATTCCAAATTTTTGTTATTTTTGATTTTCTAATAGTAATATTCAAAATTAAACTTAATCCGAACAGGAACCAAAAGAGTAAATTTGGTGTAACCGAGAAATCTGTTTCTGCTTTGATTTCGTCTGCAATGTGAACGGGGCGAGTCATTCTGACCAAAGATCTTGTCGTGTCGGCAGTTGTAATCGTTCCTACTGCAAAACTTTCATATAGATATCCGGGTAAAAACATTTGCTCCTCAAAAGTCGCTTTTCTTTCTGTTGGTAAACCAAAAATTAAATTGATTCCGAATGCTAACCACGGTTGAGTCTGTGTAAATTCTTGTATTAATTCTCGATAAGAAAGATTCTTTGTAACCGTCGTTTTATCGTAGGAAAGTGTTGATGTCAGTGTTGTATCCAGAATATCTCGGATACGAGTTGCACAATTATCAAAGAAAAAATCGTACATATAATAACGATTTTCTGGTTTGTAATTATTTTGAAGGAAAGCGTACACTATTTGTTTCTGTTCCTTATCCAAGTTCAAAACCTGCTCATAAAGTGTTTGATTCCTATAATCAGAATATTGAACTACTTGACTGAAATTTTGAACACCTAAGCTATAATTTAATTTACCTTTAATGAAATTCAAGGTAAAATTCGGAGCAGCATAATCGAACATTCCATAATTAAAGACAATATTAATTTGCCGCTCAGGATCAAAAACTCGAACACCAGAATGACCAAAAATAGTATAAATTTCGTTAACCGGATTATAGCTTAACAAACTAATTTCAGCCTTATCAGAAAGATATTGACCACTTGCTGAATTGACAAAAAATAACGCAAAAACAAGGAGAATATATTGAAAACGCACAGCTTTGATAGGTTTATTATGATTAATAAGCCGTATCGATTTTAAAAAACCGATACGGCTTTTATATTGTCATCCGTATGATAAAACCCGTAATTCGAAAATTACTTATGAAGAATACCTTTTTTTGTAGCTTCACTCGTTGCACTATTCAAATCAATATGATCCACTTTTTTGCGAAAACGCATATTCAACATTTCTACAATTAAAGAGAAGAAAATAGCGAAATACAAATAACCTTTAGGAATTGCTCCAATCGCTTCTCCAAAAATCTCAATATGCCCTAAATGTGCACCTTCTGTCATCAACATGAAACCGATTAGAATCAAAAATGACAATCCTAAAATCTGAATAGTTGGATTTTCGTTTACGAAATTCCCCACAGGATTAGCGAATAACATCATAATAACCATCGAAATAATGATTGCTGTAATCATTATAACCATCGCACCTTCCACGCCGTTTGTCATACCAACGGCTGTCAAAATAGAATCGGCAGAGAAAACGATATTGATTAGTGTAATTTGAATAATTACTTTGGACATCGTACTTGTTCCCCCACCATTGCCATTGCCACCTCCGTGACTGCCTTCGAGTTTATGATGAATCTCAGTCGTACTTTTATATATAAGGAATAAACCACCAGCAATTAAGATGATACTTTGCCACGAGATTCCACCATTAATAATGCTATTGTCAAAGTGTATAATTGGCTCTTGAGCGGCAATTAATATATTAATACCAAAGAGTAAAAGAATACGCAAAATCATGGCTAGTGCCAAACCAATATTCGTTGCTTTTTGCTGTAGGTTCTTTGGTAGCTTATTAGATTCTAGAGAGATAAAAATAATATTATCAATCCCTAAAACTACTTCCATAAATGTCAGCATCAAAATACTTACTAATGCTTCTGGCGTAAATAGTACACTAAAATCCATATCGAATTATAATTTTTTGTATAAGAAACCTATAAGGTTTTCAAAACCTTATAGGTTTGCGTTGAATAATGTACAAAAGTAGTTCGTATTTCTAAGATATTAAAAATCGAAGGATATTAATTAAAAAACAAAAAAATATATTTTTACAACTGTTTCTAATAAAAATCCTCCTTTTTGTTTAGCCTTGATTCTTACATGTTGTGTTATCGGGGAGACTTTGCGACTTCTTTATTGATAAAAAAAAAGTAGCATTTTGGTGAGAAATCGGTTTTGATTTATTCAAAAGGGCATATCAACATAATCACTCGGACGATTAAACAGATAAAACATTGATAATCAATAATAAACAAAAAAAGGGTCGAAGGCTTTCAAAGCGTTCGACCCTTTCTAAAAAGAATTATTTGATATTAAAAAACTGGACAGAACATGCCTTGACGACGAGCTGGAGGACTTGTATAAGTTAAGGATAACTCGAAAGCTCCTCTTCCGCCACTAATCGCACTTAAAGAAGAAACGTTCGTGTCGAAGTTTAATCCTAAAATCCAATCATGCCATTCTAAGGCAGTATAAATAATTGCGGCATCTGTCAGTACGCCACCATCGAATCTTCCTGCAATACGACCATAACCACCGAATCGAATAGCAAACTCGTCCCATTCACGAGTAGAAAAACGCAAAGCGGCACCAGCAACTGTTTGGAATGAAGGGCCTTGACTTTGTAAATTTGCACTTGGCAAAATCGTTAAGCCACGATTGATTGGATATTCTCCACCTCCATGAAATGTATATCTTCTGTATAAAGGATCCTGCTCGATTCCATTGAAAGAAATATTAGGCGCATTTAAATGATGGAAAGCAATACCGGCGTACGCACTTCTTTGTTTTCCAAATAATCCGTACCACATCACACCAGCGTTCAAATCACCATACATTGATGTTTGGTCAGTGGTTAATTCACCCGTTGGTAAACTAGGATTGAAATCTTGTCCATCAAACTGGCGAGAAAACTGAAGTGTATTCCAGTTAATTCCTTGTTGTCCAAAACCGTATTGTCCGGCAGCAATTAAATATTGGTCGTAACGAGAACCTCGGCCACCAAATATTTTTTTCATATAAGAAAGTGCAAAGTTACCTTGTGTCATGGAGTAACGAGCTTCACCCGCTTGATCATTCAAAAAACTTAATCCAATCGCAAAATAATCATCTTTGAAAGCGTGAATCCTGAAATCAAAACTAACGGCAGAAGTTTGGAAAGGAACTGGACCGAGGACACTTCCCCACTGGTCACGGTAATTAATTCCAACTCTGAATTGACCTTCATAAACACCAGCCATCGCAGGATTAAGCTGCAATGGAGCCGCATTAAACTGAGAGAAATGCGGGTCTTGTGCCTTAACTTCCGTTATGCCAAATGCACAAAAGAGAGCCAAAACGAGCCAAGTATGCTTTAATGTAAATTTACGACTCATCATCTGATAGGTTTTAAACTATGTTGTATTAAATAATAGGAGAATTTTAAAAGGTTTAAGTTCATACAATATTATATGAGTATGTCTTACTAAATATTAAAATAGAAGACTTGAACTTAAGCGAAATATTCTACTTGTATTGTATATTAACTAAATAAGTATAGCAAGTATTTTACAAAATTTGCAAAATTTAAGCAAATACCTAAATTTTGAAACCTGTAAATATATATTAATGATAGTTAAAGTACTGCAATGTATACTTGATGAATAGTGAAAGGTAAGGTAAATTAGAATGCAAATATATGATAACCAATGGCTTAAACGAAAAAAGCCATGAAGAATTATCTTTCACGGCTTTTTTATATGTAATGTGTAAATATTTGAAAATTATCTTTTTTTGATAAAAAATAGATTTTCTAATGTTCAATATGTTTATTAAGTCGTTGTGTAAATTCTTTTTCGGAGATAAAGACCAAAATTTTATCCGTATTTTTTATAGAATAATAAGTTTGATTATCCCAATTCCTTTGAAGTTTTTGTCTCTTTTGAACTACAAGAATATTGAAATGTTGTATATCCGGAATAACTACAGTCGGTAATTCTAATTTCTTTCCTTTCGGTTGTTCAATAATCTTAAACGAATTGTCTAAAAAATAGTTATAGTACTCAATCAAGAATGGATTTTTAGCTAACATTTCATTGACTTCTGATTGAGAAAGTGCATCATACAACCGTGGATCTGGTTGTGTTTTTTCATCCGGTTGTGACACGAATGATGAAAGTAAAACGGTTACTGTGATTAAAAAAAATGTTTTCATGGAATTTTGATTTAGAACACGAATGATTTATTACTTTTAGGATACTTCTATCAAATAACCTACAAAGTGTTTTCCAAATAAATTTAATTCCAAATAAAGTTTTATTTTAGTTCTAATTATTATTTATAATAGTTTGATTTTTAGTTATTTATATTGATATATTCAAGCGTGTTAAATTTGTTAACATGCAAAATGTATTCAGTGTAAATACATTTAAAAAAAAGAAAAATCCCAAGAATGGAATAGGGTGTTTTTTTATCCGTATTTGAATCGTTTCACACGATTTTTTTTAGAATTATTTATTCAATTAAGGGTTGCAATCCTTTTTCAATTTTATCACCTTTGAGAACTAATTAAGAGCAACCGTATCAAAATATAGTTGTGATTTTGGGTTGATGTTTTAGATTGGTATTTTTGATTTTAGATTAAAAGTGTTGGGAAACCGTTAAGAATAGATAACTATTTGAGCGAAGTGCGTTTCAGTCTGTTTCGCTTTTCCAATATCTTCAACCGTAAAAAAGTCAATCAAGCTTTGATTTCTGTTTCGCTTTATTACGGAAAAGAAGCAGAAAACACTAGTATCAAATATTATGCGGTCATAATAATTATTGATGTATAGAACAGCATAATTTATTGAATTAAGTTACCAAACGAAATAATATAGGTGTGTTTGTCTTTGAACCAATTAGCAAACCATATATAAATATAAAATATACTAAATAATGCGAAAGATTACTGCAGATTTAATTCTACCAATCAGTTTAAAACCAATACGTAATGGCGTTGTCATTGTAGATGATAATGGCAAAATTCTAAAATTAGATGATCGTAGAAATTACGACGATTCAGCGTTAGAAATATACCACGGCATTATTATTCCAGGATTTATCAATGCACATTGTCACTTGGAATTATCACATATGAAAGGAAAAGTCGATACTGGTAAAGGTCTGATTCCTTTTATTACAGATGTGGTGACGAAACGTGCGGCTTCAGAAGAAGAGATTTCGACTGCAATTGCGAAAGCAGAAGCAGAGATGATTAAAAATGGAATTGTCGCCGTCGGTGATATTTCTAATGTTCCCGATACTTTCGTACAAAAAGCAAAGGGAAATTTACGCTACTATACCTTCGTGGAGTTTTTTGATTTTTTGCAAAGTGAAAATACAGAAGCTGAATTTGATAAATACAAAGCCGTTTATGATTCCTTAGAATTAGCCGAAGGTTCAAAAAAATCACTTGTGCCTCATGCTCCTTATTCTGTTTCCCAAAAGTTGTTTCAGATGTTAAATGAAGCAAATGGAGAAGAATCATTGACCGTTTCAATTCATAATCAAGAGTTACAAGCCGAGGAAGATTTATTTAAAACTAAAACTGGTGGTTTCCTTAAATTTTACGACAGTTTTGGAATTAGTTTAGATGCTTTCGAAGCAACCGAAAAAACTTCGATTCATTATGCTTTGGAAAATATGAATCCAAACCATAAAACACTTTTTGTCCATAATACACTTTCCACTGTGGAAGATATTCAAGCAGCACAACGTTGGGGTGGAGATAATGTATATTGGATCACTTGTCCGAATGCGAATTTATATATTGAAAATAGGTTGCCGGATTATCGGCATTTTATTGATACGAATGCAAATATCGCCATCGGAACGGATAGTTTGACCTCTAATTGGCAATTATCAATTTTGGATGAAATGAAAGCGATTGCAAAATACCAATCATATATTCCATTAGAAATGCTTTTGCGTTGGGCCACATTAAACGGTGCGGAAGCTTTAGGTTTTGAGGATACTTTGGGAAGCCTTGTGGTTGGAAAAACACCGGGATTAAATTTGTTAAATATCGGAAAAGATTTTAAATTAATGGATGATACGACGGTTACAAAATTAGTGTAGATATGGATGTATAAAATATGTAGAGGTTATTATTTTATAAATAAAAAAGGGACTGGAAATTTTTAAATTCCAGTCCTTTTTATTGTCTAAATTTCTAATATATGTTCATTATCTACTTCGAAACTTCAATAACAATACTCACCGCATTCTTACCTTTCAAATCACCTTCAAAATCAACCGTTCCTGTGCCGTCATTAAATGAGAAACGCTCAACGTGTTGCGTGTCAAGAGCTGCTAATATTTTTGCTTGGAAAGATTTCTGACTACTATTTGAAATCGCTTTATTAATCGCTGTAATATCAATTTCATCTTTCGCAACAATAATTGCAAAACGGTCTAAATTACCATCTTCATCAGGATAAAGCGATTGTTCGTTCGGGAATAGTCGAGTGCCTACGATTCCACAATAAGGCGAGTATTTTTCATAAGGAAAAAGTACGGTACTTGTTCCGTCTAATTCTTCCGTTATAATATAAATATTACAAGCCAAAGAGTTTGTTACTTCTAACTTAAAACGCTGACCTTTCGACATCGGTTTTTGGGTGCGATAAATGTTTTGTTGTACCCGTTTCAACGGAATACTTCTACGACTTTCCTTATCAACCATTCCGAATTTAACGGCTAATTTATTGTCATCCGTCGACGCTTTTCCCATTGGCGATAAGCCATAAGCCTCCTTTACAAAATACTCAAAATCGGTATAAGTTACCCAACAGATTCCATCGTTGCCCCAATCGGCTCCCCAACTATTCATAATTTGGAAAGAACCGCCGCTGCGATTATCATCATAACCAATAACTGACATTGCATGTCCGCTAAAGCCTCTCAAACCCTTGTCACTACTTGTTGGTTTCCAATCTGATTTGCCATACATGCTACTCATAAATGAGCCACCTACTTGCATTCCGATAACGACTGGCGCACCTTGAGCAATATTTTGACGAATACCTTCCATATCAACTTTGTAATCATAACCACCTTTCGTCAAGCGATTATAACCTTTAATCTTGTAAGGTGAAGCGGCTCTTTTTTGTGTAGAAGAAGGTTCGTTCGCACAAGTTGTTTCATCATATTTGAAATCATCGAACGGTAAAGAACCTACATTTTTCATAGATTCCATCGCTTCCATCAAGTAAGACCCTTGACAACCTTCCAACGCGATTTGATTATAAATAAATGCTGGACTAAAAGCCGCATTATTTCCGTTATCACCGGTTTGACGAGCGTACACAATAGAACGAGCTGAGTAAGCACTTGCCCAACCAACACAGGAACCTTGACGACCTTGATTCATACGAGGCGGAGCATATTGTAACAATGAAGTACTGCTCGGGAACTTATTTTTATAATTACTTGACAACGCTGGAAAAACCTTCGTTTGGTCATATTTTTCTGCATCAAAATCACAACCTGCACTTAGTTCCGTATTCGCTTGTTCTGGTTCTAAAATTCCTTGAAAACCATCTGTGAAATAGTACAACGCTCCACCGATGATTAAAATCGTAAAACCTAATTTTGGATTTTTGAAAAGTATAATCGCTAAAATCGGTAACAATTTTTTTAAAATACCACTTCCTTCATTGCCACGATTATTATTGTTATTATTATCATCCCGACGAGGTTGTTGAGGTTCATCCCTCTCTATTCTAATAGCCATTTTCTAAAATTTGAATGTGTTTTGATTTTATTAATTGTCAAAATAAAATCTTTTAAAATTGAGTGTAAGATTGCAAACAATTGGAACAGCAATTATTCATCGCTTATAATTTATCATTCACGAACTTGATTACTCTAAATTTCCAGACGATTAACCTCAAGTAGAGTATCAAAAGCAAGATAAAAATAGATTAGCAAAAATTGAATTATGAATCAAATTATAATTTAATAGACTCAAAAATTAGATAAATTTACAATCCATAAAAACTAAAATGATGATCAGAAAGTATGATATTCTTTCCGTTGGTGAATTATTGATAGACTTTATTAGTGAAGATTATATGGATGATTTTTCAAAGCCAACGAGTTTTAGATTATTTCAAGGTGGAAGTCCAGCAAATATGTGTTTGAATATGCACTTGTTAGGAAATCGAACAAAGTTCGTAGGAAGTATTGGTAACGATGCGATGGGAAAATTTCTCGCACAAAAAATTAATACTTATGGTATCAATTGCGATGATTTGGCAATTATCGATAATATGCCTTCAACGCTGATTTTGGTGACCCGTTCCAAAACAACGCCTGACTTTGAAGCGTATCGAATGGCGGATTGTCAAATCTCAATGGCACAATTGGCGGAAGCCAAAAATGTCCGAATCTTCCACACGACTTGTTTCGCTCTAAGCCAAAACCCTGCACAAATGAACATTATGACGGCTGCAAAAATCGCAACCGAAAACGGGGTGCAATTAAGTATTGATGCAAATTATGCTCAAAAAATTTGGAGTGATAATGCTGAGGCACAATATATAATTCAA
>CAWVWD010000092.1:0-10038 GCA_963933585.1 uncultured Saprospiraceae bacterium | reverse complement strand
GAAGTAATAAAAAACTCCTGTTTTGCGATAAGCAAAAGCAGGAGTTTTTTTATTTTCACATCAACACATCCCTAATCCCGATACATCGCCAAAACCATCTCAATATCTTCCCAAAGGAAACGATCTTCCACAATTGTCGTTATTCCAGCGGCTTTGACTTGATTATATAATTTTTGAGTAGCTCCTGCCAATTGAACAGGAATTTTACCTTGGAATTGTAGTAAACGCATATCGACCGCTTGTGTCGCAGTCAAAGTATGAATCGCCAAAACTTTCTGAACATTTCCTAAAATCTCCAACAATTGTCGGCCGGCAATAGGTCCCATACTCACGTGATCTTCTTGATTTGCACTGGTCGGAATTGAATCTGCGGAAGCAGGATGAACCAAGACTTTATTCTCTGAAACTAAGGCTGCTGCTGTATATTGAGGAATCATTAAACCAGAATTCAATCCGGCATCAACGATTAAAAAAGCAGGTAAAGAGTCATTTGTCGCGGAATCTACCATTTTATTCACTTGGCGTTCCATGATATTTCCCATCTCAGCAATCGCTAATTTTAAATAATCCAAAACCAACGCAATCGGCTGACCGTGGAAGTTTCCGGCAGAAATTACTTCATCTTGATGCACCTGACTTCCATCTGGCAAAACTTGCCCTCGAAGAAAAATAATAGGATTATCAACGACCGCATTTAATTCATTCGTAATCACTTCTTCAGCGTGTCTTATCGCCTTCATACTTGCTCCAAAAACCTGTGGCAAACAACGAATCGAATACGCATCTTGTGGCATAATCTTTCGCTTAACTATCTTAATCAATGTTTCCCATTGTGCTTTATCTTCAATATTTGGATTCATATATTTCAATATAAAATCACAAAATACTTGCGGAATAAAATTCAAAATTGATTTAAGATGCTTTAATTTTAATTGATTTTTAGGATTTTTAATATTCAATAAATGTTCAATTTCAATTAAACGATCTTCCGCCATCAATTGAATTTCAAGGTTATCTGTATGGCTAATATGCTCCTTTAAATGATTATGCATTTTTTTCAAAGGTTCTTTCAGCATTGTCAAATCTGCATCTTCCGAAATTATTTTTGTTGGAAAATGACAGAAAATATCAATCGGACGAATACCAATCATCGTCGAGCCATTGGTAATTTCTCTCATTCGCTGTGCAACTCGAATTTGTCCGGTGTGTTTACGAACAGCGTGAATTTTAGAATCAAAAGCCTGTGGACGAGAACAATGACCTTCCATCATCAAAGCAGCACTCAAGGTCGCTTTATCCATTAAATCATAAGATTGATGCACCCCAAAAACACCTAAGGCAACCATCAAAGTCGTACCATTACTCAAACCAATTCCTTCTTTATATGATAATTCGATTGGAGCAATCAAAGGCATTTCGTCCAATGGAGAATTAATCGAAGCATTATGTTTGGCAATCGTTTCGTTAATTTTTTTGATTTCTGGTAACTCATACAAATCCTTTGTTGTCAATGTTTTTTCTGCGAAAACTACTCGACCTTCGCCCATCAATGGAATTGACATGTGTGCTAACGGACATAAATCGCCACTTGCACCCACGGAGCCTTGAATCGGAATAACCGGATGGATTCGGTAATTTAAAAATTGCTGCAAAAGACGAATTGTTTCCAAACGAACACCAGAATGACCGGCTAATAAGGTATTCAAACGAATTACCATTACCGCTCTTACAATTGCTTCTTCAAATGGTCGACCAACGCCACAAGCATGTGACAGTAATAGGTTTCGTTGTAACTTTCCGGCATCTTTTTTTGCAATAATCTTATCTGCATTGATACCAAAACCAGTCGTAACACCATAAACTATTTTTCCCAGTTCGACCTGATTAACAATGAAAATTTGACTTTCAATGACATCTTTCAACGCATCCGTTGCGATTTCTACTTTAGTGTACTCTTTAGCGACTCGCATCACTTGGTCAATTGTCAAGTTTTGACCATTTAGCATTATACTTGTTTCGGGTGACATAGCATTTTTTTAGTGGCAAGAATTGGAAATGGTTAGTTGATAGTAAGTCGTTGGTTGTATCGTAATATATTGGATTACGTCCAAAAATTGAACTAAAACATTCATTTTCAATTCTCCTGTAATTTGGTTTCACGAATCTCTAAAAAAAATATGGTTTTATAAGGGATTTAGTGAAAAATAGTTTATTTATCATTCTATAAAAGTCATTGCTATAACGTATTTCTTGCATGTTGTTTAGTCGTAAGTCAAGTTAATCGTGTCGGTGTTTTTTGACAAAATATTGCCGATAACTTCATTAAAATTTATTTTCATAACTATGGCTATGCAGAGAAATTTTGCCTCGTTCTCGACAAATTTTGATGCAAAATCTACTCGACACTATTAACTTGACTTACTACTTAGCACAAGAATACTTTAATAATGAAGCGATTTTTTTCTTAGGATTATCAATTTTTTTCTTATTCTATGGAATAATTGAAAGTCAGGCTCAATACACGCCTCAAAATGCCCTAAGAGTTAATTTACTCGGAATCGGAGGATTTTCAGTAGCTCCCGAACGTGCCTTCACGGATAATAAATCCGTTGTGCTTACCGGACGATTTATATTCTTTGATTTTAAGGATATAAAGACTTTTACGTTTAGTGGCTTGGGAGTCATTGAAGTAGATTATAGCATAGATTTACAATTAGTTGGCTATTGCCGGAAGTTCGTTTTTATATCCATTCTCTCTTTGAAAAAGACGCTCCCGAAGGTTTATATCTCGCACCTTATGTTGGTTTTACTCGAATAAAATTCAAGGTTGGTAGCTTAACTGCTGCGTTTGCCCTTGAGAATGAGTGAATAAATCTAGAAAACCCATTAAACCAAAAGAGAAATTTGGATTGATAATAAATCCGTCATCGGTTGGTTTAATTTGAGATCTCTATGGCGTTAGTTGGTTCATATGAATACCGAAATCATTCAAAAAGGTGAAGATTTAATGTGAAACGGAAAATATTTTATAAAAATAGACCTCAAAAAAATTGCTACGACTTTGCAAAAAACCTTTGCATCTTTGCGTTAAAACGATTAGAAAAAATCAACAGATGAAAAAAATATTATTATTCTCAATCCTACTATTATTATTTCAAACGGCTTTCGCACAAAGTGAATACGTTGTTATTAGTTCGATTCAAGTAACTGGCCAGAAAAAGACACGGACGAAAAATATTCTTCGGGAATTGGATTTTCGAGTTGGCGATACGTTGGAAGTTGGCAATTTAGCGGAATCGGTGGAACAGAATCGATTGTTATTGATGAGTACGGGATTGTTTGGTAATGTCGAAATTTCGACTAAAAAGATGGTGGCGAACCAAACGGTGATTGATGTCAAAGTGGAAGAGTCTTGGTATTTATATCCGTTTTTTAATGTGGAGGTTGGGGATAGAAATTTTAATGTTTGGTGGGTGCAGCAGAATCGAGCTTTAAATCGCTTGAATTATGTTTTTCAAGTGAGTCATCGGAACTTGACCGGACGACGAGATTTATTGAAGATTTACAGCCAATTGGGTTATGAACGGAAATTTCAAATTACTTATGATTTGCCTTATTTTAATGAAAATCAAACATTGGGTTTTCGAGGTGATATTTTTTACGCTCAGGCCAAAGAATGGGGGTTAGATACGAAATCGGACACGTTGAGTTTGATTAGCAATCAAGATTCTGTAATGATTCGTCGTTTTCGATTGACGGCAGGATTGCGTTATCAACAAGGTGTTTTTTCGAAGCATGAAGCAGAGATTCGGTTTCACCGGAATCAAATTTCGGATTTTGCAGCGGCTTATAATCCCGACTTTTTCTTAGATGGGAATACGCTGCAACGCTATTTTGCATTGACTTACACTTTCACAACGGATTACCGAGATTTTAAACCTTATCCACTAAAAGGGTACTTCTTTTCGGCAACATTGACAAAAGAAGGTTTTGGGGTTTTTGGTGATATTAATACACTTTATATCGCACCGAATTTTGCCTATTATCAACCAATAAGTAAACGATTTAGTGCAGCGATCAATGTTCGAGGAAAAGTGAGTTTTTTAAGAAATCAGCTGCCGTATTTTAATAATCGTTCGATTGGTTATTTGCCGGATTATATGAGAGGTTACGAGTATTATGTAGTTGATGGTTTGGATTATGTGATGGCAAGAGCGAGTGTTCGTTTTCAGTGGTTGGATAAGAGTTTTATTATGAAGCGAAAGAATAAAGATAAAAAGCGAAATTATTTTCCATTGAAAATTTATAGCACGGTTTTTCATGATGAAGCGTTCGCAAATAATCCTTTTTATTCAGATGGAAATGAATTTGTGAATCGTCATTTGTGGTCATTTGGAACGGGATTAAACTTGGTGATTTATAATGATTTTTTATTGCGTATAGAATATACCGTGAATCATAAAGGAGAAGCAAGTCCTTATTTACATTTTGATTTACCGTTTTAAGGAATGAGATTAGCGTGGTTGATTCGCGGAGGATATTTAAACTACTGAAAATGGTGATTTTATAAGATTCAATTTTTTAGAGTATTTTAGTGAATTAGAAAGCAATTGTTTACTCATTTTACTTGCCTTTTTGCCTTTTTTTTTGCCCATTTATACAGCAGGCGGACGGCGTAATATTTGAGTGGATTATCTATTATTTTGTTCCTTTATTATAAAATTTAACGTAATTATTTATAGTTTGGAAGCATAAAATATTGAATAAGGAACGCATTTAAGAATCAAGAAAATGAAATTAGGACTTTGTTTATCAGGAGGTGGAGCGAGAGGAATCGCACATATTGGCGTTTTAAAAGCATTTGAAGAATATAATATTTTTCCACAATACACCTCTGGAACGAGTGCTGGTTCGATAGTAGGTGCATTATATGCAGCAGGAATTCCAACTTCAAAAATGATTGATTTGGTGAAAAATGCCAACCTTTTCAAAATTTTTCGAATGGGAAGTTTTTCCGGAGGTTTTGTAAAGTTATCTTACTTACAAGATATTCTGAGAGCAGAACTTCCTGCGACTGAATTCAAGGATCTGCCGAGTGACTTTTTCGTTTGTGTGTCTAATATTAATAAAGGAAAATGGACGATTTTAAAAGATGGTAATATTGCGGAAGCGGTTGTGGCGTCTTGTTCGATTCCGTTGGTTTTTGAGCCGGTGAAAATTAATGGCGAATTATATGTTGATGGTGGATTATTGAATAATTTTCCAGTTGAACCATTGGTGGTAGAATGTGAGATGATTATCGGTGTGAATGTGATGCCAAATAGTATAAAACGAGATATTTCGGGATTGAGAAGCGTCGCAGAACGTTGTTTCGATTTGGTCGTTTGGAATAATTCCGAGACTCGTATTAGCCAATGTGATGTTTTGATTGAGATAGAAGGTGTGGATGATTATGGGATTTTTGATTTTCTGAAAGCGGACGAAATCATTGAATTAGGTTATCAAGAAGCCGTCAAAATGATGCCTGAAATTATAGAACGAATTCAAGAATTGAAAATTTAAAAAATAGTTTTTCAATATTTTTTGTATTAATGTGTTGATATTTTATTTTGCATCAACACATTAATACATCAACACATCATTAAATATTCCGCTCCACTAAATCTCTCAACGCATATTCCACATCATCGTATATAAAACGGAATCCGGCATCGATTATTTTTTGAGGAGAAAGTCGAACACCATCTAATACAATATCTGCCATTTCGCCCATCACAAAACGCATGGCAAATACAGGAGCAGATAATAAAACAGCTTTTGAATTTAAGGCATCACCAATTGTTTCTGCCAAATATTTATTCGTTACTGGTTTTGTTGCGACAGCATTATAAATACCTTCTACATTTTCATTTTGAATCGCATAAGCGAACATTTCACACAAGTCATCGAGGTGAATCCAAGAATAATATTGGTTGCCATCTCCGAAATACGTCCCAACTCTAACTTTATAAGTCGGCAACATTTTCTCCAATGCGCCACCTTTAGTAGAAAGGACAATACCGATTCTCAATATTGCAGTCCGAATCCCTAAATCCGAAAATCCACGATTTGCATCTTCCCACTTTTCAACGACTTCCGCCAGAAAACCTTTACCAATAGTGGCAGATTCATCCAAAATTTCATCGCCACGATTTCCATAATAACCAGAGGCAGAAGCACAAATCACCGCTTTCGGTTGTTTACCAATTTCCTTTAACTTATTTTGAATCAATGCCGCACTTTTCACTCGACTGTCAATAATAACTTGCTTGCGTTTTTTGGTCCAAGAACCATCTGCGACACCAGCTCCGGCCAGATGCACAATATAGTCCGCCTTTTCTAAAGCTCTTTCATCAATTGTTCCAGCATCAATATTCCATTGATATGCTGGAAATGTCGAATCTAATTTTTCTTTTCTGCTTAAATGAATAACTTCAAACCCTTTCTGCTTCAACACTCTACTCAAGCGTTGTCCGACTAAACCTGTTCCTCCTGTGATTAAAACCGTTTCCATATATTTTGAATCTTCAATGTAAATTATGGGCTCAAAAAATGAGCTTATTAATTATAATTTTTACAACGTTATTTTTAGTAATAAGTGCATGTTTAGATAGACATTTATGGGGATATGTTCAAATTACTTAGTCCTACTTTTTAATCATTAGTTAAAATACGGCCTTTTTTTTGGCGAATCTAAGAATTACTAATCTGTCACGAATCATTTTTATTGAAATTTAGTACCAATTGAATAAAATTTGATCTCCGTCCAAAAACTAAATATTATGGAATACTTAGTTTTAGTATCAGGATTAATTTAAAGCAATAACTAATTATCATATAAAATGGATTAACTATGAAACGAATTTTTATCTTTTTTGTCACTTTATTATTAATTATAGCTTTTGCATAATACTCATTTTCCACTGGAACTTTCCATCGAAAAATGAGTATCAATCTATCAGCAGTGCAAAAATTGCTGGGCATCGTAGTATAAGGGAAAGTTATTAGCTGATGGCTTTGAGGTAGAATTTCAAATGCTTATTGACTAAGATAGCGGCTAGATAGGAGAGGAGTTGAGTAGAGCAAACGGCTTGACGTTTGTAACCTGTAATGATTTAAAAGATTTGAGTATTGGAGAAATCTGAGAAGAAATTGGTGATTAAGGACTTTTCTAATATTTTAGCTATCGAATTCGATACATTCGATAATTCGGAAGGCAGCCATAATCGAGTTAGTATTCAAACCAATGGTCGAAAAGAAGTTACTCGATATAATGATCATTCGATTGCGATTAATCATAAAATCCCTGAATTACAAAACACGATTCGTAAAGTGAAAATTACGTATGATTTTAAAGATATGAAGGTTTACACCGATGGTAAACTTTATATTAATAAATCGGTTCATTTAGAAAATATTATCAAATTAGATAAAGGAAAAGCTTGGATAGGATTTACGGGAGCAACTGCTGGGGCATATTTTCAACATAAAATTCTAAATTTGAAATGGGAAAAAGATACTAAAATCTTAGTACAAATAAATAACGATTCTATTGATAATATTGGAAAAAACTGTATGAATAATCAAGCAATTTTAAGAGAACAAGATACTTTTTAAGTTAAAAATATGAACGAAGAACACGAACATCATCACGAACACGGAAGTAAACAACAAACTGCCTTTGTATTAATTCTCTTTGTTATATTAATTATTATTGGTTTGTACTTGGGAATTTCGTGGTAGGGAAAGCGTAATAAAAATCGGTCATTTCGCATATAACTCTTATGCACAAAATGACCTTCTTTTTATTAAAATTCATAGCCAATTGATACATTAACCGAAAGGTTCAAAATTAGAAAAAATGGAGTATCATGCGTCATATCTATAGTCAGGGCAGCAACAGTTGAAAGGGTACCAAAAGGAATAACGCTTAATGGATTACGTTTTTCAGTACTTTGGCTTAGATTATGGTAAAATGCTTTATTTGCCATGCTAAGTTGTGTGTAACCACCTTTTTATGTGGTATATAATTCGGCATTAATACCCAAAATAAAACGCCCGTAAATCGAATCTTGGTAGTCAACTTTCAAACCTAAACTTATAGTCGTCGCATAATTTTCATCAATATTCACAGTAAGTGTATTAAATGATTTATTTATTGAAATACGTCCATTTTTTACTCGTTTAATATAGTGATAGCCAACTGTTGGAGAAATATAGAAGCGAGAATATGTATTCTGATTTAAATAAAATCTATAACCAATAAAAGTATTTAATACTGTTGCTCGTAAATTAGATATGGAATAAGTTTTTTCTGCTTTTTTGATATTTCGTTCGAAAGGTAACATAAAACCAAAACCGATACCTAATGACGTTCTTGAAGTTAAAATTCTTTCATACTCAAACATAGGATTAGAAAGAAAATTGACTTTTATAAGATTAGATTTTATGGAATTTTATGAGATTTTGAGCGATTGACGCAGATGCAAAAAACGTGATAATTAGGATGAAAGGTAACTTTTTTATAAAATATGATTTTGAAGATTGAATGATTAATGACTGAATAAAATGTGTCGTAATTATTCTGATATTAACATAAATGTAGTATTCGATATTAGATTATTTACTCTTATTAAAGGACAACTCGAATTTTATTAAGCTAGTTTAATGACACATTGAATTGGGAAAATACTCAGAATATTGAAATTGAAGTAGTTAAATTTTTTTAATTAAATAAAGGTTTGTGTTTGAAATTTAACTTCTGTACTTTTGACTTATCGAATCCGAAACTTTAAATTTGAAGAAATCTTAATTAATAACGATACGAAGTTCAAACTTCGTGATACTCCATGCTATGCAATTTGAACCAAAAAGATTAAGTAAAAAGAAGCAAAAAGCGCTTTACGAAGCCTTAATATATCCTCGGTTGATTGAGGAAAAAATGTTAATTTTATTACGTCAAGGACGAATTTCTAAATGGTTTGGCGGAATTGGTCAAGAGGCAATTTCTGTCGGTGCGACAATGGCACTTGATGAAGACGAAGTGATTTTTCCGATGCATCGAAACCTCGGTGTTTTTACCACTCGAAAAATTCCATTTCAACGCCTTTTTTCACAATGGCAAGGAACAAGTTCAGGCTTTACAAAAGGTCGTGACCGTTCTTTTCATTTTGGTACAATGGACTATAATATTGTCGGAATGATTTCGCATTTGGGCCCACAATTGGCTCTGGCGGATGGTGTTGCATTAGCAAATAAAATCGGAAAAGAAGGGAAGGTTTCATTAGCTTTTACAGGCGAAGGCGGAACGAGTGAAGGTGATTTTCACGAAGCATTGAACGTCGCTGCTGTTTGGCAATTACCAGTTATCTTTATTATTGAAAACAATGGCTACGGTTTATCAACACCAACGTCTGAACAATATAATTGTAAAGATTTAGCAGATCGAGCGTTAGGTTATGGCATGAAATCGCATATTATTGATGGTAATAATATCTTGGAAGTTTATCATACCATTTCTAAAATAGCGAAGGACTTACGCAAAAATCCAGAACCTGTTTTGGTAGAATGTAAAACGTTCCGAATGCGAGGACATGAGGAAGCTTCGGGAACTAAATATGTTCCTAAAGAACTGATGGAAGAATGGGCGGCAAAAGATCCGATTGCGAATTATGAGCAGTATTTAATCGAAGCGGGAATTATTACGGAAGCGGAGATTGAAACGATTCGTAAAACGATGAAAGTGGAAATCAACGAGACGTTGAAAAAGGCTTATGAAGATGAACCTGTTCCTGTTGATTTTGACCAAGAAATGCAAGATGTTTACGCTCCTCACGAACAAACGGTGACTTTACCAGCAACGACTGCAAAAACGGAAAAACGCTTAATTGATTCGATTTCTGACGGTTTGCGACAAGCAATGGAGAAGCATGATAATTTGGTTTTGATGGGGCAAGATATCGCAGAATATGGCGGTGTTTTCAAAATTACAAATGGTTT
>CAWVWD010000091.1:0-10154 GCA_963933585.1 uncultured Saprospiraceae bacterium | reverse complement strand
AATAATAAATTAAATTAATTCGTAAAACGAAATAATTTGGTGCGTTTGCCCTTAAGGGAAATAATCACTTAATAAATACTAATTATAAAATAATTAGTAAATTTCATACTGGTATGTGGCAGTTTAAATGTTTTGATTTATTTTAATTCTATAAATTGCAGTACACTAAGACAGCTTAACTTCATGATTATATAATCAATAATTTTAAACCGAGATTAGCCGGTAGGAAATGCTGAAATAAGTCCGGTATGACATATTTATTTTGTTTCCTACTTGTGAAGTAATTTGAAAATCAAAACATATGAAAATAAAACTTTCCATTGTATCTTTAATTTTCTGCCTTTCGGCAAATGCACAACTTGATAGCACGAGGATAGAAACGTTCAATGATAAGCTACAAGTTGGTTTATTTATATCCGATAATTATGCAAAAAACACTTTTCAATATGGCAATAATCAACTTCAACAAATACCAGCTTTAAAACCAACAATAGGTTTTCAGTTGGCTTATAATGGACTCGTTTTGGCAGTTGGTACCGGTTTTTCAATTCCGCATCCCCGCTATGATGATTATAAAATCACGGATGTGATTAATATCAATGGTTATTTTTTAAGACCTAAATATATGCTTTGGGGAACATTCCGCCATTTTAAGGGATTTGAATATTCTACTCAAAACCAATTATTTAGTAATACTTCTATGTTGAATGTCGCTGGAAGTTTTACGTATATTTTTAGTGAAAATAAATATTCTCCTCGTGCTGCATTTCGGCAAGTTGATCAACAGATAAAAAGCGGTGGTTCATGGTTAATAAAAGGATATTTAAATTATAGTGATTTGTATGATAGTACTTTAATTGTTTTAGGTAAAAATGACTTTAGAGGAGTTAGTTCACACGGTGTTGCGATGCTAAGCGGTTACGGTTATACTTTAAGTCTAAATCAAAATTGGTTTGTATCAGGATTATTGCTTAGTGGGGTTGAGGTACAGCGAGCTTCGCTTAATAATCCAATTTTAACCGAGCGACGACCGTCATTTTATTCTTTCACACCGGCTTACGATTTCAAATCTTCAATTGGCTATAATTCTAATAATTTTTATATGGTATTGATTTTTGATGTTAATAATTTTTTTTCCGTTAATGACGTAGAGGAAATTAGCCTTGAGCACCAATATTTAAAAACAGATTTACGATTTGGAATTCGGATTGATGCACCGAATGTTTTGAAAAAAATTTCTTTTTTGAACTAGATTTTTGGGATACACAGGTTTTTCAGATTTAAAGGATAAAAGTAGATACGAGTTCAGCGTTTTTAGCAAATTAATCACGTTGGAGCGATACCAAGTTTTCTAGCGTTTAGCGTAATAGTTTATAACCTGAATATTTTAAACTTGTCAAATGGGAAGAAAGTCTAAAATCTCAAAAATAAACGCACCCTTTTTTTCTTAGTCAGAAAGTCGACTTCTTACATAATATTAATTTCACCATCCCGAGAATTTAGAATAGTGAAGTTAAACCTTAATTTTGATGACCTTTCCTACCGTTTTTTGGTAGGAGTAAAGCTATATTTTGGATAGAAAAATCTATGCGTTTACCCTCAATTTAGATCGAGAATTAAGGAGTATTATTTTAGGTAAATAATAAACGAGTAGAATTAATATAAAATGCAAAGATGGTTTTCTTTTCGAGTTTGATTTTAGGATTATTTTTTTGATGCGTTGTAGGTTACAGAAATTTTGATAATTATTTAATACGCAACAATTTATTCTAAGGAATAGAAAAAACACAAAATCTATAATTTAGACGAAGTCTAAATAGAATTAGTGTATTTAAAACACTCAAAATGATATTTATTCATAGTGTTTTTATGGAAACGCTTGTTATATTTGCATGGAAAATTGGTGTGTTAATGAATATTTAACATACCAATTTGTAAATTCATCATATTAAGAGACACTTAAATAAAGGATATTTTGAAAAAGTGGTCAGTCAAACTCGGTTTCCTGTCTATTTTGATGCTTGCTGGACTTTCAGCAAATGCACAGTCACCAGATGGTGGTAGTTCCAATCTTTTAGTAGCTTTCATTGCATTTTTAGTATTTATACTATTGGTTGTTATCGTTATGGTATCAGACCGTCTGATGCGTGTGACTGCTATTCAAACTGGAGCGGATAAGACAGGCGTTAATTATTCAATTTTTCCAAATTTGGAGGAAATCTTCGCATCGTCGAATTTATTTACTACAACTGAACCTGTTATTCGCTTAAAAAAAGGATATAATATTCCTTTGGAAGGTGAAGCAGAAAAGGTAGAAAAAGAAACGACGGAAGCAGTACGTTATGCTATTAAACCAACGGATTTTGAGGGAATGTCTCCTATTCCAAAGGTGGTGGTAGAAATTGGCGAAAACGTAGAAGCAGGAGATGCTTTATTCTATGACAAGAAAAACCCGGAAGTGGTTTTCTGTTCTCCAGTGAGTGGGCAGTTAATCGAAGTCAACCGTGGCGAAAAACGTAGAATTATTGAAATTGTTATTCTTGCAGATAAAGTGCAAACGTATCGTTCGGTAGAAACCTCAAATTTAGAAGCGGCAAGCCGTGAAGAATTGGTTGGATTCTTAGCGACAAATGGTGCTTTTGCTTTTTTACGTCAGCGTCCTTATAACATCGTTCCGGAAGTCAATGCGGTACCGGCAAATATTTTTGTATCTACATTTAATTCTGCGCCTTTGGCTGCTTGTTCGAATATGGCAGTAGCAGGAAACGAAGCTGCTTTTCAGCAAGGGTTGGAAATATTAGCTAAGTTGACAGTAGGTAATGTTCATTTAGGTTTAAATGCAGCAGATACAGATATTTCGTCAGCATTTACGGATGCAACAGGTGTAGAGAAGCACTGGTTTGCAGGACCTCACCCAGCGGGTAATGTAGGTATTCAGATTCACCAAACAGTGCCTATCAATAAAGGTGACATTGTTTGGACGGCAGATATAAATGCTGTAATCGTAATCGGTCGCTTATTCACGGAAGGTCGTTTCAATACAGAACGTGTAGTTGCTTTGACAGGTGCAGAATTAAATTCTACACATTATGTTCGGACACATCAAGGTGCAAACATAGAAGGTTTCCTTGCGGATAATTTGAGAAATGAACACGTTCGTGTAGTTTCCGGTGATGTATTAACCGGTACGACTATTCCAAAAAATGGTTACTTAGGTTTCTTTGACAATCACGTAACAGTTTTGGAAGAAGGTGATTATTACGAAATGTTCGGCTGGATGGCTCCTATCAAACCTCGGCCAAGTATTTCTAATACGATTCCAACATTTTTATATCCTGAAAAAATGGTTGCAGATACGAATACACACGGTGAAAAACGTGCATTCGTAGTAACTGGTCAGTATGAAAGTGTTTTGCCAATGGATGTTTATCCACAGCATTTATTCAAATCAATCATTGTAAATGACCTTGAACGTATGGAAGGGTTAGGTATTTATGAATTGGTAGAAGAAGATGTGGCGCTTTGTGAATTCGCATGTACTTCTAAGCAAGATATTCAAGCAATCTTACGAGAAGGGCTGAATATGATGCGCGATCAAGGATAAGGAAGTTTGCAATCCATGATGCAGTTTTGAAATAGAAAATAAAAAAATTCATAAGTAATAATTCATATTTAAGAAAAGATGAAATTATTAGATTTTATAAAAAGTATTGAGCCGGACAAGAAGAATTCGCCACTCCTACACACGTTGTTTGATGGCTTCTTCACATTTGCTTACGCTCCAAATCATGTAACGGAAAGTGGTGTACACGTCCGTGATGGTATGGATCTGAAGCGTACAATGATTCATGTCGTATTGGCAATGCAGTTATGTTACCTCTTTGGAACATATAACATCGGTCACCAGCATTTCGCAGCGATCGGGGAACACACCGCTCTTCTTTCAGGTTTTCACTTGAAATTGGTACACGGTCTAATTAAACTTTTACCATTATTTATCGTTGCAAACGTGGTAGGTTTAGGAATAGAATTTTGGTATGCAGCCAAAAAGGGTCACGGAATTGAGGAAGGTTTCTTAGTTTCGGGCGCGTTAATTCCTTTAATCATGCCACCAGACACTCCTTTATGGATGTTAGCAATGTCTGTAGCTTTTGCGGTAATTATCGGTAAAGAAGCTTTCGGTGGAACGGGTATGAATATCTTGAATATCGCTTTGTTATCTCGTGTATTTATATTCTTTGCTTACCCAACAGAAATTTCTGGTGACAGCGTTTGGATTTCAAATATTATTCAAGATGAAGAAACGCGCCAGTATCTGGGCGGAAACTACAGTTTCGTTCATGGACTTTTTGACTGGGTATTTAATAGTGTCGGATGGGCAACCTTCGGTGAAGGTGGGAAAGCCGTCATAGATGGTTACACCGGTGCAACTCCTTTAGCATTAGCTTCAAAAGGTGGCTGGGCAGCCGTAACAGAACAATACTCGACTTCCCAAATGTTTTGGGGAACGATTCCAGGTTCAATCGGTGAAACATCAAAACCATTAGCGATTATTGGTGCATTAGCATTAGTTGGTTTAGGCATCGCAAGTTGGAGAGTTATGTTATCTATGGTAATTGGTTGTGCGGTAATGGGAATGATTTTTAATGTTTGGGATGTAACCTTATTCATGGATGTTCCTTGGTATTACCAATTCTATATGGGAAGTTTCTTCTTTGCAATGGCATTTATGGCAACTGATCCAGTAACCGCTGCTTCTACCAATAGAGGAAAATGGATTTATGGATTTTTAATCGGTGCTATCGGTTTAATAATCCGTGTAATTAATCCAGCATATCCGGAAGGATGGATGTTATCAATTTTATTATTAAACGTATTTGCTCCACTTATTGATTATTATGTAATTGAAGCAAATATCAAAAGACGTATGAACCGTGCAGCATAGTACTAATTACGTTGTCATGTTTACGGTAGGAATGACTTCTATCGTGGCATTGATACTAGCAGGTATGTTTACCTTTTTAAAACCAGTTCACGATGTGAATGAGGCATTATACAGCAAGAAGCAAATTCTTGGTGCATTAAACGCTCCGTTAGGAATTGACGCAAATTCATTATCTAATGAAAAAATTGCAGAATATTTCGAAAATGTAGAGCAAGTTGCTGTTAACTCAAAAGGTGAAGTAGTAGAAGGCATTAAAGCGGAAGATGTGAAAATGGAAAAAGAGGAAAAGAAAGCGATGGAAGATCGTAATTTTCCTGTTTTCATCATGGATAATGATGGTGAAAAATATTACATTCTTACCGTTCGTGGAAATGGTCTTTGGGATAAAATTTGGGGTTGGATTGCTATTGAATCTGACTTAAATACGGTTGCGGGTGCAGCTTTCGGTCATAAAGGAGAAACACCAGGTTTGGGTGCTGAAATCAAGGATAATGCTGGTTTCAAAAAGCAATTCACGGGTGAAAAAATTTATAACGATGCAGGAGAATATGTGTCTGTAGCAATCGTAAAAGGAGGTACAGATCCTTCAAATGTTCACGGCGTTGATGGTATTTCAGGAGCTACAGTTACCTGTGATGGTGCGAGTATCATGATTTATGACGGCATCAAATTATACGAACCGTATTTGAACACAATTAAGAAACAATTAGGAAACAATAAATTATAAACAATAAATTATTGTGATCAATATTTTATATTTTATAGTTCATAATTCATAAAAAATGGCTGAAACAGCAGTAAAAGCTCCAGTAGTAGAAAAAGAGCCGCTCTTTAGTAAAAAACAGAAGGTGCTGATTACTGATCCGCTTAATGATAATAACCCCGTTACTGTTCAGGTATTGGGAATTTGTTCAGCATTAGCGGTGACAACCCTTGTTGTGCCATCTGTAGTCATGGCGATTGCGGTAATTTTCGTAACAGCGTTCGCAAATTTATTTGTATCTCTTTTACGTAATTCTATTCCGACTCAGATTCGTATGATTGTGCAGTTAGTCGTTATCGCAACTTTAGTAACCGTTGTAGAATTAACACTAAAAGCATTGTCTTTTGAAGTATACCAACAACTTTCTGTTTTCATCGGTTTGATTATCACAAACTGTATTGTTATGGGACGTTTAGAGGCTTTCGCAATGGCGAACAAACCTTGGCGCTCATTCCTTGATGGAATCGGAAACGGATTAGGTTATGGCTTGATTCTAATTATCGTAGCAGCAGCTCGTGAGATTTTCGGTAAAGGAAGTTTCGCAGGTTTCCAAATCATTGGTAATACACCTGATTATTTTATTAATACATTGGATTCCGACTGGTTCGGTTGGTATTCTAACAATAACTTAATGGTGTTACCAGCAGCAGCGATGTTCGTTGTTGGAATTATTATTTGGATACAACGTAGTTACAATACAAAGTTGGTTGATATTTCGTAAGAATAGGTTTCAAGGTTTTAAGGTATAAGGTTTTAAAGTTTCGACTGAAATACCAAAATATCAAAATACCAAATACCGAAAAAATTTAAAAAAGAATGGATGCTTTAAATATATTTATCAAAGCCGCTTTTATTGACAATATGGTCTTGGCATATTTCCTTGGAATGTGTTCTTACTTGGCGGTATCCAAAACAGTGAAAACTGCAATGGGTCTTGGTTTGGCTGTAATTTTCGTATTGGGAATTACAATGCCTGTGAATTGGTTGATTTCTGAATATTTGTTAAGTGAAACAGGATTATTCGGAGTTGATTTAACCTTTTTACGCTTTATCTTGTTTATTGCCGTAATTGCATCAATGGTACAGTTAGTAGAGATGGTGGTGGAGAAATTTTCGCCCGAACTTTACGCTGCCTTAGGTATCTTCCTTCCATTAATCACAGTAAATTGTGCAATTTTGGGTGGTTCATTATTTATGGTTTCTCGTGAATATACCTTCGGTCAATCTGTTTCTTTTGGACTTGGTTCAGGATTCGGATGGCTTTTAGCAATTATCGCAATCGCTGCGATTCGTGAAAAATTACGTTACTCAAATGTTCCCCCAGCATTAAGAGGTTTAGGTATTGCCTTTATCTTGACAGGTTTGATGGGAATTGCATTCATGAGTTTAATGGGAATTGATCCGGCAGCATTGACAGCAGGGAAGTAAAAACTTGAAATTCAAATTCAAATTCAACCTCAAATTCAAATATCTTTCGAGTAATTGAGAGAATTGAAATCTAATTGAATTTGAATTTGCACCTTGAATTTGAATTTAAAAACAATAAAGAGATGATTTTTCTAATAGATTTAATGCCAATCTTGTGGGCAGTTGTAGTATTTACAGCAGTAATCCTACTTTTGGCGTATGGTCTTATCTTGGCACGTAAGCAATTAGTACCTCAGGGTGATGTAAAACTTGTGGTCAATGGCGACGAGGAAAACCCTTTGATTGCTCAACCAGGAACGACCTTATTGAGTGCGTTAGCATCTAAAAGTATGTTCTTGCCATCCGCTTGTGGTGGAGGTGGAACTTGTGCGATGTGTTTGTGTCAAGTAGATTCAGGTGGTGGTGATGTATTGCCAACCGAAATGAATCACTTAACACGTAAGCAAGCGTCCGAAAACTGGCGTTTAGCTTGTCAGGTGAAAGTTCGCGAGGATATGGATATTCGTATTCCAGAAGAAATTTTTGGTATCAAAAAATGGGAATGTACCGTTAAATCTAACTACAATGTAGCGACTTTCATTAAGGAGTTCGTAGTGGAATTACCAGAAGGTGAGGTGTTAGACTTCGAAGCTGGTGGTTATATTCAGGTTGATGTACCAAAAGTAGAAGTGGATTATAAAAATATCGATATTACGTCTCATCCAAGAATGGGTAAACCTGCTGACGAATTTCAGTCAGAATGGGATAAATTCGGTCTTTGGGATTTGAAGATGAAAAACGATGACCCTATTTTCCGTGCTTATTCAATGGCAAATCACCCGGCAGAAGGTAATATCGTGATGTTAAATATCCGTATTGCATCTCCACCATGGGATAGAGCGAAAAACGGATGGATGGATGTAAATCCTGGTATTTGTTCTTCTTACGTTTTTGATCAGAAACCTGGCGATAAGGTAACTGTTTCAGGTCCTTATGGTGAGTTCTTTATCAAAGAGACGAAGAAAGAAATGGTATATATCGGCGGTGGTGCAGGTATGGCTCCATTACGTTCTCACTTACTACACTTGTTCCAGACTTTAAAGGAGACAGACCGTAAGGTTTCTTTCTGGTACGGTGGACGTACCAAACGTGAACTATTCTATGTAGAGGATTTCCGTGCAATCGAGAGAGAATTTCCAAACTTCAAATTCCATATTGCTTTAGATAATCCATTACCGGAAGATAATTGGAACGAAAAGCATACGATAGAAGAAGAAGGTGATGGTTTCAAAGGTTATATCATGAATGTTTGTTATGAGAAATACTTGAAGAATCACCCTGAGCCGGAAGAAGTAGAATATTATTTCTGTGGACCTCCGATGATGAATGCTTCTGTTATCAAAACATTGGATGAGTTAGGTGTGCCAGAAGAGAATATCGCATTTGATGATTTTGGTGGATAATACTTTAATTATGTAGGGCAAGAGCATACTCTTGCCTTACGTAATAATTCCTAATTCCTAATGGCAAAGGCAGTGCCGTTTGCCCTACATTTCTAATTCCTAATTCCTAATTCCTAATTCCTAATTCCTAATTCCTAATTCCTAATGGCAAAGGCAGTGCCGTTTGCCCTACATTCCTAATTAATTTTATAAAATCCATTATTACTATGAGTTTCACAACCAAAACAGAACTCGCTCAAAAAATGGGCATGAGTTTAAGAACATTTCAGCGTAGATTAAAAGCAGCAAACCTTAATGTACCAAGAGGATTAATCTGTCCAAAATTACAACAAGACATTTCTGATAAGTTAAATAATCCGGATTCAAATAACTGACACATTTTGGCACGAAATGTCGTGAAATGTCCGATTTTTAATCTTTAGTTTGCTATATCTTTGCAGCGTTGTACAACAAAAGAAAAAGGGCTAATGCTGGAGTGGAGTCCAATTGCAAAAGCCCTATTGTTTAATTAAAAACTTATACAAAAGTATGAAAAATTTACTTGTTTTTGCGTTCACATTACTTACCTTTTATAGTTGTTCAGAAGAAGAATCTTACAATTTTACTTCGGAAGTTAATGTTGAAACTATCTATGAGCAATTATTAAGTTCAAAAATCACTAATGGAGTTGAATTGAAGAGTAACTCATTTGAAAAAATTGATGTATCTATAATTGAAAACTTAGGATTGGATGATGAATGTTTAGGAGAGTTGAATTTCGAAAATTCAACTACTTTAGTATTAACAAATGATTCTCAAGAGGATGTGAAAATACATGCGATCCCATTATTATCAGACCCTTCAAGAGTTGTTA
This sequence comes from uncultured Saprospiraceae bacterium, assembly GCA_963933585.1. GTDB lineage: Bacteria > Bacteroidota > Bacteroidia > Chitinophagales > Saprospiraceae > CAWVWD01. The sequence goes on along the minus strand of CAWVWD010000091.1, from coordinate 723 downwards.
CTATTGTGAGTAGACTTGACAAAACTTATAGTTTTGTTTTGGCTATGAATCGAATAGGACAGGATGAATATTCTTATGATTTAATATGTAGTAGCCCGTATAATGATAAGGCTTGGAATAATTGGGGAAGTTGTATGCATGACGTGTTAAATTCTCATGTGGGAGATATTGTAACTGTTGCAGGAGTTGCTGGAGGACTTGGTTGCGTACCTTGTGCAGGGGTCGCAGGATTTTTTGTTGGTGTATCTGCTATTGGTTGTTTAGGTTAAAAATAATAATTCTATTTTATTGCAATAGTGATTAGCAATTTCTTGTATAGACTTTTATATATTGAAGATGTAATCTATATTTCAACTTACGGGAAGTGAAAATACAAATTCATCTTTTAATGCTGTATAAGAAATTGCTTCTTCTATATTGTAGTAGAAAATATAATAAAAAATCGGTGATGCTAAAAAATAAATATTGGGGACTTCTTATTGCTATAATACTACTTTCTGTCTTTATCTCAAAAGAATCAAATATTGATATTTTGTATAAAAAAATTATTATTATTATACTTTCTGTATTAATAGTTATAAGAGGTATATCCCTTTTTTTGAATGGAAAAATGAAGAGTGAAAAATAATTTATTCAATATTATCTCGGCTTAATTTATACTTTCGGAAAAACGGATTAATAAATCCAAAAAAATATTCAAAAAAGCACAACTTCATCGAGTTT
>CAWVWD010000090.1:0-10315 GCA_963933585.1 uncultured Saprospiraceae bacterium | reverse complement strand
TAACGCAATAACATATTTGATTTTCCATATTAGGTTGCCACGAATACTATTGGCAAGTTTGGTTGGTGGCGGTTTGGCGGTTGCTGGAGCAGCGATTCAAGGTTTGTTTCGCAATCCATTAGCTGAACCGTCTTTAATAGGAATTACAAGTGGTGCAATGTTATTTGCAGTATCATCTATTGTATTAATGGGTTCGTTTCTGGCTACTTTTTCGGCTATTTTTCAGCAGGCAACCGTTTCAATTTTTGCCTTTATCGGTGGATTATTAACGACTTATTTAGTCTATTTTCTATCGAGTAAACATGGCCGAACAAATGTGATGACGATGCTTTTGGCCGGTATCGCAATTACTGCGTTTGCAGCAGCAATAACTGGTATTTTTATCTTTTTATCTGACGATCAACAGTTACGAGATATTACTTTTTGGAGTTTAGGGAGTGTTAGCAGTGCAAGTTGGATTCAGTTAGGCATCACCGCTCCGATTGTTTTGATTGGTACATTCTTACTAAATACGCATGCGAAATCGTTGAACGCTATTTTATTGGGAGAAAAAGAAGCCACTTATCTCGGCATAAAGGTTGAAAAAGTTAAATCTCAAATCATTTTAATTACTGCATTAATTGTTGGTGTAAGCATTGCGATGACGGGAATTATTGGGTTTGTCGGCTTAATCATTCCACACTTTTTACGCTTGATTTTTGGTACAGATTATCGCTTTTTATTGAAAGGCTCGGCATTACTTGGAGCTATATTTTTAATTATTGCAGATACTTTGGCTCGGACAATTATCGCACCTGCAGAATTACCGATTGGTATTTTGACGGCATTAGTTGGCGCTCCATTTTTCTTATGGTTACTACTTCAAATGCAGCGGAAAAATTCAGAACTATGATTGATATTCAAAATATTACGATTCAAAAAAGTAAAAAAACAATTGTACAAAATGCGTCTTTTCAAATTCAGAAAGGACAAATAACTGTCGCAATTGGTCGAAATGGTGCAGGAAAATCGACTTTATTAGAGGCTTTAACCGGTCGTAATTTAATTCAATCCGGTGCAATCCTTTGGGATAATAAACAATTACAAACATTAGACTTAAAGCAGTTGGCGACTCGTCGAGCTGTTTTATCACAAAAGGTAGAAATTACCTTTTCTATTCGAGTATCAGAATTAGTCGAAATGGGTTGTTATGCTTGTAAAACACCTTTATTACAGCAAAAAATTAATACGTTGGTGCAGCACGCTTTGAAAGAAGTCGATATGTTGAAATTTCAAAATAGAGATTTTAGAACGCTTTCTGGTGGCGAACAAAAACGGGTTTTATTGGCAAAGGCTATCGTTCAACTTAACTGCTCTAATTGGGCCAATGTGAATAAATATTTATTCTTAGATGAGCCAACTGCAAGTCTGGATGTTGAACAACAATTCAAACTATTAGAACGAGTCAAAAAAATTGTTCGACGACGAGATATTGGCGTATTTGCCGTACTTCACGACATCAATTTAGCCGCTCAATTTGCTGATCAGATTCTATTGATGAAAAATGGAGAAATCATTTATAAAGGTTCTCCTAAAGCCATATTAACAACCGAAAACCTACAAGAAACATTGGGTATTCAAGCCATTATACAAAAGCATCCTATCTACGATTGTCCTTACGTTTTGACACTACCGAATAGTGTGAAAATTTTTTCCGCAAATGTAGCCTCTAGTTCGTCATGACTAGTCCTTTCGAGGTTTACATTTAAGTCCATTTAAGAGTTCAATAGAGGCAACTACACGTTATTCTTATAAAAAAACTGTAGCGTATTTATTAAAATCGTAAAAAAATATCATGAAAAATTTAACAGACCGAATCACTGCAATAAAAGCGAAAGAACCAAAAATTAGAAACCGAAATTTAGCTCAAAAACTAGGAATTAGTGAAGCAGAGTTATTGACTTTATCTTTGGGTGAAAATGTTACTTTACTGGAAGGCGATTGGAAAGAATTGCTAAAACTTATTCATAAAATGGGTTATGTGATGGCTTTGACTCGCAATGAATATTGCGTTCATGAGCGAAAAGGCATTTATGATAATATCACATTTTATAAAGGTGCACATAATATGGGCGTTGCAGTAAATCCTGATATTGATCTACGATTTTTTATGAATGAATGGCATTATGGATTGGCAGTTGAGATGCCGAGAGGAAATACAACGATGTATTCTTTTCAGTTTTTCAATAAAAAAGGAATCGCTATTCATAAGATTTTTTCGACACCAAAATCAAACATTGAAGCGTATAAAGTGCTGGTTGACCAATTCAAAGCCATCGAACAAACGCCAATTATAGATGCAGATAATTCACCTGATCCAATAAAAGAAATTACACCTGATGGAGAAATTGAGGTGGAAGGTTTTCAAAATACATGGCGTAATTTGAAAGACACACATGACTTTTTCGGAATGTTGAGAAAGTACAAAGTCTCTCGTAAACAAGGTTTACGTTTAGCACCAGAAGGTTTTACAACACAAATTGATAAAAATGCAGTCGTGAGGATGTTAGAAATAGTAGCCAAAGATAAAGTGTCGATTATGTGTTTCTTGCATAGCAAAGGAACTATTCAAATTCATACTGGTGAAGTCAAAAACTTGATGTTTCATGGAGATTGGTATAATGTGATGGATCCAAAATTCAATTTACATTTGAATATGAATAGCATCAAAGAAGCTTGGATTGTTAAAAAACCAACAGATGATGGCATCGTGACAAGCCTTGAATTATTTGATGAAAATGAAGATTTAATCACCTATTTCTTTGGGGCAAGAAAACCTGGTAAACCTGAATTGGAAAGCTGGAGGAAGACTATTGAAAGCATTCAGAAGGCAGAAAACTTGGTTTAAGATATCGAAAAATCAGTTTTCATGCTAAAAGAATATGGTCAAAATATGGTTTTAGTTTGTTATATTTATTGTGATTATGTGGCTGTTAACAGATAGTTGACGGCCACTTTTCTATTCAAAAAAAATCATCTACTTATAATGTGCAAATATATTAATTTAAGTAAAAACCAAAATGGTCAAATACAGTGGTGTCAGGATTGTAATAACTTTACAGTCAATTTTAATAATCTGATAATGACTTTTACTATCCAATCTTTTCACTCTTTTAAAAATAATTTGACTGCTTGTTACGCTGAAAATACAAAGCATGAATGTTATCGAGATAAAAGAGAAATTGTGTTTAATACTCGTGTAGAAGGCTTACGACTGGTATTTTCCATCGATGAAGTTGGGAGCTATTTGTCATTGATGCAAGAAGCAGAATTAGGAATGATGGTTTCGGAAGAAAAATGAATGACTATGAAAAAATATTTAAAAAAAATCGGTGTTGCAGGTTTCTTATTCTTTTCGATAAAAGGCTTGGTTTGGTTGGCTATTTTTCTTGGATTAGGTGGCTGGTTGAAGAAATTATTCTAATCCAGAAAAAATTTGGCCACTCAGTTTCATAGACTAAAATAGCAAAAATGGAAATTAAACAAAGTCAACGACTGCACGGCAGTAGCTTCAATATGACGATTCGTATCCTTGAATTCCTTGAATTGTAAGGAAATAAATATCTTTTGGAACTTCCTCACGACAATGGTAAAGAAACTTTGCCTTTTGTAGAATGTGATTTTCGATTGTATCGTGATGATGATTTTAAACGAAAAACACACCATTCAAAATAATCAAGGAATAATCATTCAAGGAATCTATAGAGAGTAAAACTGGTGATTTTGTAGAAAGAACATTTTCGACATTTTTATTAAAAAAATAATACAATGAAATATTTTGGTTTATTCGTTGCGTTTTGTTTCCCTATTTTATGTTTTTCACAAATAGATACAATTTGGAAAGAAATAGATATTGACGATATTATCGTTACCGCTCAATATGCGCCAACACACTCCAAAAATGCGGTTCACCAAGTAAAAGTTATCAAGGCCAAAGAGATTCAACAGCAAGGTCAAAATAACTTGGCCGAAGTCTTGACTAACCAATTAAATTTGAATATTAGTACAGACCCAATATTAGGAAATGGCTTGAATATTCAAGGGATTGGTGGCGAAAACGTACTAATAATGATTGATGGCGTTCCTATTATTGGTCGGACGGATGGTAATATTGACCTTTCTCAAATCAATATGAATAATGTCGAACGCATCGAAATTATTGAAGGTGCGATGTCGGTACAATATGGAAGCAATGCCTCTGGTGGTGTGATTAATGTTATTATGAAAAAATCACAACTGCGGCGTTTTCAAATTCGCAGTTTAAATCAAGTAGAAAATATTGGCATTCGCAATCATTTATTGGGAATTGGTTTCCAACAAAAAAAACTATTCCTATCCTTAGATGCGACTCGTTTTAGCAGTCAATTCGTTCCGAATGATAGTTTGCGAATTTTTGAGACGATTACGCTAAACAATGGCTCAACTTACACTTCCAAAAAATATCCGTGGAATCCAAAAGTACAAAACGGATTGAACGGAACGGTTCGTTATCGATTTTCTGATAGTACGAAACTGACCTATCAATATCGTTATTTTGAGGAAGAATTAAGCATTTTTGACCGTATTCGTCGTCCACAATTTCAGCCGTATGTTTTTGATGAATATTATAAGACCGAACGCATTGACCACAGTTTAAATTTAGAAACTTATATCGGCTCAAGGTTTTATCTAAATTCTACCACCGCTTTTAATGTTTATGATCGATTAAAAAGGACAGAACGCTCAGATTTTTTGATTGATTCGACCGATATGTTGGTACTTGATACGATTAGTTTTGTTCCTGGCGGACAAGATACCGCAACGTTTACTGCATTTTTGCATCGAAGCATTTTGAGTCGCATTTCAACAGAAAAATGGAATGGACAAATCGGTATTGAAATCGCACACGAGACTGGTTTTGGGCAACGCATTTTGGATAGCAGCGCAACGAATCCTAATATTGCAACTTTGACCAATTATGCTGCTTGGCTAAGTACTCGATATGAACCGACAACACAATTCGTCATTCAAGCAAATTTGCGTTATGGTTTTAATACCAAGTATAATCATCCGCTAATTCCATCTATAAATATAAGCTGGAAACCTCGAAAGGACTTGAACTTCAAGTTCAGTTATGCCAACGGTTTTCGAGCACCTTCGTTGAAAGAATTACACTTCAATTTCGTTGACGTAAATCATTTTATCGTTGGTAATCCAAATTTAAAAGCGGAATATTCTCAAAATTTAGCATTAAATATTAATTACGAAGCTACAATTCAAACACACGAATTTAATCTTTCGGGAAAGCTGTTTTATAATAAAATCAAAAATCGAATTATCTTGACGGAGTTTAAATCCTTACAATTTAATTATCAAAATTTAGAACAATTTGAAACACATGGTTTGAATGTTCAATTAAATTATAAATGGAATGATTTAAACGTAAAATCAGGTTTTGGTTTCACACGATTGTATAATTATTGGTCGGAAGATTTTGATACCGAACGATTTACAAACTTATCTGAATGGCAAAATGAAGTAAATTATTTGATTCCACTTGTTGAAACTAATTTAGCGGTTACCCATCGTTTTATCGGTCGTCAAATTCGTTTTTATGAAGATAGTGATGGTCAATTAAAGCAGGGTTTTATTGGTAATTATAATTTTATAAACGCAACGCTAAGTCGTCAATTTTTAAACAAGCGTGTATTTTTAGCGATTGGTGCAAAGAATTTACTCGATATTCGAACGGTACCTTTTTCGGGAGAAAGTAGTGCGGCTCATAGTTCTGTCGGAAATAATCAGTTGCTGAATTGGGGAAGAACGTATTTTATAAAAATGAATATAGAATTATCAGTCAAATAACTTCCTGCTGAAATTTGAACAAAAAATAAAGGCTTGAGAAGTCTTCTCAAGCCTTTATTTTTGCATGTAACCTCATTATCTATTACCGCATTTTTCTTAACGGACTATTAAATAATCTTTTAAAACACTTATTTATAATTCCGTTAAAGCACAACTTTCGATTTTTTATTGGATACCAAATTATTGAAATTATTGAAAATTCTTACAATCAATTATTCCCTTTAGACTTGACTCTAACTATTTACTATTTTTTGTCCTGCTTTTCCTAAGTATTTCTACATACATTATTAATTAGGAACAACCGTATCACACTAAATCATTCCTAATTAATCGTACCTATATTAATCGTTAATATAAGGTTTCACGAACTTCTCCATGATTATATCATACAAATCCGAAGATCTAATCGCAATTCCGACTTCCGTTGTATTTCCAAAAGATTGGTGGCGAAAAGCACCGAAATACATAATATTTTCGATTCTCGTCATCCGATTATAAACGGCCATAATTTTTGGAATATTTTGTTGGTAATCATTGCGAAGTAAATAAAATAAGCCTTTAAAAACGCCTTTGTCTAACAACTCAATTTGCTTTTCCGTCAAAACACCTTCCGAAATTTGCTCCGCAGAATTTACCCAGATGTTATCCGTTGTGGTTAAATAGCGCTTCATTGTAGCCAAGAAAAACTTATCTGCCTCTGTTTGCTCATAAATATTATACAAAGTCACTTTTCCAAAATAACCTTCAGAATCCGGATATTGAGCATAAAGATAACCTAAACCATGAATGACATAATCGATAGAATGGCGCTTTGCCTTACTTTGAAAATATGGATTGACAAAAGAACGCCCTAACTCAATCCATTGCTTTGATTTCCAATCCTCAGAATACTGATAATGAGCACCCATTGGCCCATCTTCATAAGTACCCGCATGATGCACAATATACCGATAACCGCCAATAACTGCACCAATTCCTTCCTCAAAGTCAGGGTCTAAAATCATCAATTGTTTCATCTCAGGACGTAAATCAAACGCATCGTAATCGTTACAACCGACGCCACCGCCATCATTACGAAATGCCCATTCGCGCATAATCGAAAGCAATTTCATTAATTCCGGATAAGCGTTCCAATCCAACAAACAAATAATGAAATTGGTATTGGCAATAGTGGAATGTTTTACTTTTGATTGCTCATGTAAAGCGTTTACTTCTTCCCTTAAAACCTTTATATTCACTAATTCATCTATAGCTTCCCGAATTTCACTTTCCTTCAAAAAAGGAAAGACAGGGTAAGGTTGATACAAGTTTTTTTCTGCGTCGAAATAATCTTTAATATCAACTGTTACTTGCTCTGCTTTTAGCACTTGTTTCATACTGCTCAAAATCTAAATTATCATCATTCATTGTGTAAAGAAAGTTATACAACCTGTCTACTTTTGCCCTTAATTCCGGTTTCGTTCCTTCTTCTGCAGGGTTCGTAAAACGAATGGTTTTTGAAAGGTGCATTGTCAATTTCCCCCTAGCTTCCATAATCTCCCTCAACTGAAAGAAATTTTCTAAAGGCACATTTTTCAACCAACGCTTACTTTCCCTAAATTTTGAAACTTTGTAAAATAAAGGACTATTTGAACCTCCAATTTTCATTACATTAACCGGCGAATTATACTGTCTTGCCAATTCCAAAAATGTCGTTCGCCATCTCCTATCTCTCAAAATACCTGCCTTGTTATACCTTGAGTTTTTTCCTGCAGCGTAAAACACAATCACTTTTCCGTCACGATAAGCTTGATGTACATCTTCCATATCCACCTTCTTTTTCGACATCGTATTCACGGGGATAAGCATATCTTTTACAGGCTCAATACAAATCAATTCATTCGCCAAAATTACTGTATCTTTTCGCTCTCTTCCCAAAGCAATTACCGTCGCCAAAACGTCAGCTCCGCCGGGATGATTCGCCACAATCGTCACCGCTCCGGTTTTTGACAACTGCTCTTTTCCTATCAATTCTACCTCTAAACCAGTGTCCTTAATTGCAGCCTCGACAAAAAGCACATTCTTTAGTTCATAATGCCTTCTTCCTAATCGATTTGCTTTTCCAATCTGCAACATCGGCATCCAATTGAGTATAAAATCCACAATTCTTACCTTCCATGTCGCCATTTTAGGGATTACCATTGAAATAGAAAATATATCTTTCAAAATCTTTCTGCTATTTTTATTTGTTATAAAATTTGTCCAAATGTAACCAATTCAATTGAGATATTAAATGTTAAATTACTTCCCCTTATAGATGTTCGATGTTCCTCCCGTAAATTATTAAACAATTGATGAAATATAATTATTTTTTTTTCTGAGGTCTCGAAGCAAAGCAATCTAAAATATAACCCTTAAAACCCCAACATTTCACGCATCGTAAAATTCCCTTTTTTACCAATTAACCACTGAGCCGCCAAAATTGCACCACTCGCAAAACCTTCACGAGAATGAGCGATATGCGTAATCTCAATCGTATCAATCGGTGAATTATAAGCGATAGAATGTGTTCCCGGAACGTTATCGATTCGCACTGAAGTAAGCGTTAACTCTTCCGAATTTTCCGCTTTTCGGTTCACCCAATTCATTTTACGCTCTATATTTTCTAAGATACCTTCTGCCAAAGTAATGCCAGTTCCACTCGGAGCATCTAACTTTTGCGTGTGGTGAATTTCATTCATATCCGGCTCATATTGAGGTTGCGTATTCATCATTTTAGCCAAGTACTTATTCACCTCAAAAAAAACATTTACGCCAATACTAAAGTTAGACGCATACAAAAAACCAGTATTATTTACCTCACACTCCGCTTTGGCTTCCGCCAATCTATCCAACCAAGCCGTCGTTCCACAAACCACGGGGACACCAGCTTCAAAACATTTCACTACATTATCAAAAGCACTTTCCGGGCGACTAAACTCTATGGCTACATCCGCCTTTTTAAGATTTTCAGTTGTGAAATCCTCTAGGTTATTAATACCCACTTTCAGTACAATTTCATGTCCACCAGCTTCCGCCAACCTTTTAATGGTTTTACCCATTTTACCATAACCAATAATCGCAATCTTCATTTTCTTTATTTTAATTTTACCGCAGCGTTTGAGGCATTTCACAGCGTTCTTTTATTGCTTCGCAGTTATTATTATTAAAATGAACAATATGAATAAGAAAACGCCTAAAAACGCCTAAAGCTCTGCGGTAAAAAAGTCCTAACTTCGAATCCATTTTGACAATTCCAAACGCATATCTTCCAATGCTTTCACTTTGTCAGGTGATTTTGTTTCCACACCTTCCAAGAAAGCATTCGCCTTATCTAATTTCCTATTTTCCAAAATCACGCCTGACCAATACGTCAGAAATACAAAGATGACCAATGAGCCAATACCGACAACCAAACCTAAAAATGAAATTCCTAAAATCAACCAAACCAAACCGAATACAAAATAAAAACCCATTATCAACCCAGTCCATATAGTCGTGAACATTGACATATCTCGAACCATCATTTTTGTCGCCATTTCTTTGAAATACTTCATCGGAAAATGTAAAACTACGGCTAATAACTTCGCAAACGGAGCTAATAACAGCACCATAAAACTATTTGCTTTCTTATAATTCTTGACCGCATTATCCGTCGTACTCAACGTATTTATAGTTTTAAAATAAGTATTTGCTTTACTTTCTAATTCCTTGAAGCCTTCAGAATCAGCTTCCGCCAATTCATTCACCTTTCGAGCAATCCGCTGCTCATAGGGCAACCTTCGAGGATTTATTGCCATAATCGGAAAACGAGGTTCTAAAAAATCATTTCGACCAATAGTTAGCATTTTTTCCACTAAATCCTCACTTTCAGGTTTATCAATAACCACCATTTCAGCCTGAATTAATTGGAATAAATCTTGACCGGCCAGACGATAAGCCTTCTTTGGATTTTCTTCGAAATCAGCTCGGTAATCCTCCAAACGCATTGGTTTCCCATAGCTAATAATTGCTTCACTTCTAATTCCATGATGATAAGTATAACTAATTCCTGTCGGAACAATATGAACATCAGCCCCATCCTCCCATGCCTTAAATCCCATTCTCACTGTTCCTTTCTTCAACGGTCGCAAGCGTTTCATGACTTCGGTACTTCCTTCTGGAAATATCAACACAACCTTTTTCGACAGTAACCAACGATTCACTTCTTCAAATGTTTTGTTATTTTTTTCTGTGTAATCCGTACCATCACGAGGACGATAAATTGGTTGCATATGAATTTGGCCAAAGAACCAAATAAAAAATTTATTAGAAAAAATATCAGCACGAGTCAAAAAGTAAATTGGCCGTTTTTTTAATAAAAAAATAGCAACTAATAGCGGATCCATCAAAGCATTCGTGTGATCAGCAGCTA
>CAWVWD010000089.1:0-10401 GCA_963933585.1 uncultured Saprospiraceae bacterium | reverse complement strand
ATCTAAATCGCCATCTTTATCGTAATCAAAAAAAGCAGAATGGGTGGAATATGCTAAATCTGCTAAACCATATTCGGCTGCTTTCTCGGTAAACGTCAAGTCGCCATTATTAATAAAAAGTAAGTTGTGCCGTAAATCGTCAAACGGATAACCTGCTCGGGAAATATAAATATCTAACCAACCGTCTTCGTTAATATCAACCGTCGTTACTCCTGTACACCAACCTTCTTTACTTGCAATTCCTGATGTTTGCGTGACATCTTCAAACTCAAAATCACCTTGATTTATGTACAAACGATTCTTTACCATATTTCCTGTAAAGACTAAATCTTGCAGTCCGTCATTGTTAAAATCTCCGACTGCAACACCTCCGCCATTATTAAAATAGTGGTATTTGAAAATATTGAAATTTTCATTTTCTTTTAATAGATTCCGAAAGTCGATGCCTGTTTTATTCGCTGAGAGCTTGGTGAATAGTGCGCCTGACGGTTCATTCTTGCAGGAGCTGATGCCTATTACTAGGAGGATGTAGATTATTGGTTTCATATTCAATATGATGTACTCGTGAGTCATAGGGGAAAACCCTATATTAATGATGTCGCCCCTCGGGACTTTTATTTGTATTTCAAAAGTATTTTGCAAAAGTAAATTTACTATAAAAGAAAAGGCATCTGAGAAGTAATAATTTTAAATAATTACTTGAAAACAAGCTATTAAAATATTTCTCAAAATGCCTTTACTTAAACCAAACTTTTCGTGTTACGAGTTGCGAGTTTGACGATTTAACGTCATCTCACTACGATTTTTTTATGTTAAAACGATAAAACCCGTAACTCGTAATCTGTAAATATTAATCAATATCCCACCATAAAGGTGTTCCACCTGTATCCGGTCCACCTAAACAAGTCACACCTGCTGCAACACCACCTGGGTTTTGAGCATACTCCCCTGAAATGTATTTGATACGTTTGATTTGTTCGTCTGTGTCAATTTCTCCACCACTGTTATTAATAACCACAGGGAATAAAGCAGGATAACCTGTACGACGGTATTCAGACCAAGCTTCTTGACCGTCAGGGAACATTCCGATCCATTTTTGTGTAATGATTCTTTCCAATTTCACATCCATAGAAGCAGCACCGTCCCAAGCGATTGTTGTCGTACTTAATGCGGTTGCATTATTTGAAGCTTCGAACGCATCCACATAATCCATTGGTGTGCTTGAGTTATCTGCAAGATAAGCATCTGCTCCACCTAAGCCATACTGTGCGAATGACATACGAATACCATCTTCGTATAAGTCTTGTTCTGTTCCGCCCATATTCCATCCACGTAACGCACCTTCTGCACGTAAGAAGTAAACCTCAGAAGCGACCATTAATTGGACATCACCTAAAGATTGTAAGGCAGAGAATGTGACATAATCACCTTTGTCAGCGATTGGAATACCTTGACGGATTCCTTTGTATTGACCGGGAATAATTTCAGAAGTTTGGAAATACTCTCCAAGACGAGGATCATTATAACCACCCAAAATTGATTCCATTGGTGCACCCATACGGATATCATTCCAAGCACTATTAATGGTATTCACTGGATGATCAATGCTGTTTTTAACCGTAAAATTACCGTCATTATTGATCATTAGGCCTTTAGCATGATTGAATGCTGCTTCACCTTCCATTTTTGCTTTTGCAGGGTTTACTTTTGAAACTCTGATTGCTAAACGTAAACGCATAGAATTCGCAAATTGAATCCATTTTGTAAGGTCACCAGCATAAACTTCATCAAATTGAGCGAAAGGTGTTTGACCAGGGTTCGCCGCTTCAAATGCTGTTAATGTCGTAATTGCCTCCTCCAAATCTCTAAAGAATGCGTTGTAAACATCTTCTTGACATTCGTAAGCAATCGTTCCGTCTGCTTCTACTTGACCGAAATTATCATAGATAATTGGACCAAACATATCTGTCACACGGTGCATTGCCGTAACTTGAACGATTTTTAACCAAGCTATAAATTCAGGGAATTCATCACCGGCGTTATTTTTAACATCCAATCCTGGTGCCATCACATTTTGGTAAGAAGGATTCCAAGCTGATGTATTCCAACCATCGACTAAGTTGTAATTCATATTATTTGAATTACCCGCAAATGGGGTTGGTGGCATCATGTAACCTGAATAAACATCACCGATAAGGTTCTGCTGTAACTGCGTTACCCAAGCTGGGGTGTGTACATAAATATTTTGAACGATATTGATAAATGGTTCACCGACCAATTTATAATCTCTTTCAAGGTCGCTATTTGTAATAGCATAAGGATCTTGATTGAATTCGTCAAAGTCCTTGTTACAGCTTGTGAAGCTGATAGCGAAAAAGAGGACAACCATTCCTAAACTCGCCAGACTAATATATTTTTTCATTTGATTATTTTTTTAATTTTGATTATTAAAATACCTTTTTTAATGATAGACTTTTGATAGCATTTTTTCAACCACGAATTTTCACGATTTTTGCTAATTATTATTAATAAAAACATTTAAAATATTACTAATCAATAATTTAAAATTCATATGATTCGTGGCAAACATTTTTTTTGTTTAAAGTCTAAATATTAAAATCCAAGAGAAAGGTTGAAACCTAAGCTTCTTGTAGAAGGTAAACTAAATACATCAACACCTTGAAAACCAACGCCTGTTGCGAAAGTTACATCTGGATCGAATGGTGCATTGTTTTTGAAGAAGAATAAGTTTCTTCCCACTAATGAAATTTTTGCAGTGCTTAGACCAATTCCGTTAACTGCTGATTTTGGTAAGTTATAACCCAATGATAACTCCCGTAATCTGATGTTCGTAGCGTCATACATGTAAGCTTCTGTAATACCTGAACGTCCACCGATTGCGGTATAATAAGCTTCCGCATCTAACATAGTTCCGTTTACATCTACGCCACCTGCATCTCTTGCGTCTGCTGTTCTTTGAGAAACACCAAATTCATCTAATAATGCTTCTGTAACAGACATTACTTCACCACCAAAACGACCATCAATTAAGAATTTCAAGGTTACTCCTTTATAAGATAAAGTGTTTGAAAGACCAGCCATGAAGTCAGGATTAGGATTACCTAAATATTCTAAAGCACCTTCTGTAGGTTTTGGTGTGCCACCTTCTACGACGATGTTTCCACCTGCATCACGCTCAAATTTTCTACCATAAATATCACCAAATTGGCTACCTTCTTTGATCACCATGGCGTAACTATTCACGCCTGCGTCATTGATAAAGAATTGACCATTGTCTAATGCTTCATGTAATGTAATGATTTCGTTTCTGTTCGCTGCGAAGTTTAATCCTACGTTCCAATTGAAATCACTACTTTCTACTGCGTCTAATCCTAAGAATATTTCAAGACCTGAGTTTTGAACATCTCCTGCATTCACTAAATATTGAGAATATCCACTACCTGCTGGTGCACTAATTCTCAAATATTGATTAGTAGTATGTGTATTATAATACGCTAAATCTACACTCAAACGGTTGTTCCATGTTCTGAAATCAAGACCTGCTTCAAATGATTTTGAAACCTCAGGTTCTAATGAACTTCCAGGAATTGGTCCAACTCTATTTACATTTAATCCTGTAACAGAAGAAATGGAGTGATTATCAGTTCTGTCATTCGCAACATAAGCTGCAACGTCATTACCTACGGTAGCATAAGAAAGTCTTACTTTTGCAAAATCAATTGCATTAGAATTCATCAACTCACTTAATACGACACTACCACCAATAGAAGAGTAAAGGAATGATTGATCAGGTAAAGCGGAAGACCAGTCATTTCTAACGGTTGCGTCTAAGTAGTAAGTACTTTTGTAACCTAAAGAAACACTTGCAAAACCTGCGTTTAATTTATTTCTAATCAATGATTGACTAATATTTGCGTTTGGTTGACTGATGTTTTGTAAACTAAAAACATTCGCAAAACGTAAACCTGCACCGAATGAATCAAATATATTAGAACCGAATTCGCTTCTTCTATGACTTGTTCCAAGGTTTGCATTCAATGATAAATCATCCGTTAATTGTTTATTCAAACTCAAAATCGCATCTGCATAAATTTGAGTTGTTTCAAAATTATTAAGAATATAACGACCGTTTGCATCCGATAAAGTAGCTTGAGTAGATGCATAGATTGATTGCGTTGCTACATCCATTGATTTATCAACGTTTCCTCTTAATTGAAGGCTTAACCAATCTGTAAAGTTGAATTTCGTGCTAATTGAAGAAATGACACGATTTCTTGTACGATTATTCAAGTTACGATTCAAAACCCAATGAGGATTTTGTTGAATATCTCTATCTGCTACCCAATTTTGCACATTGAAATTACGGTCATCTGAGAATGTTTCGTAATTCGTCGTGTACTCCTCGAAATCTAATCCACGAGGGAAAAAATACAACCCAGTTAAAGGATTGAAATAAAGTCCACCAGCTGGTCTGTTTGCTACATCTTGATTAATCAAACTTACGGTACCTGAAACCTCAATTTTTCCATCATAGAATTTTCCGGTTTCTGTCAATGTAAAGTTATGACGATTCAATGTATTGGTTGGAATAATTCCTTTTGCATTCGTATTAGAGTAAGAGAAATACGTTTGCATATTTTCTCCACCACCACTAATAGAAAGTGAATTAATCCAGTTTACACCAGTTTGGAAGAAGTCATCAACGTGATTTGCTGCATTTACTTCTGGTCCCCAACTGAACTCTGCACCATCACTTGTTTGACCATATTTGTATTGTAAAGATGGTCTGTAAGCTGCCGTTTCTGTAATCATACTTGAAGAGAAAGTAACTTTTGTTTTACCAGCTTTTCCTTTCTTAGTCGTGATTAAGATTACACCGTTTGCGGCTTGACTTCCATAAAGTGCGGCTGCTGATGCACCTTTAAGTACCGTCATGCTTTCTATGTCATCAGGATTTACATTAGAAATACCATCACCAGAATCGATGCTACCGCCGAATAAATTCGCTTGATCACCTTGACGACCGTTATTCATTGGAACACCGTCAATTACGATTAATGGTTCATTATTCGATAATGATTTATTACCACGTAAAACGATACGAGTAGAACCACCAACACCAGAACCACTTCTGTTAATTTGAATACCGGCCGTTTTTCCTGTAAGTGCATTAATTGCATTTACATCTTTGACTTCCGTCAATTCATCACCGCTAATCTCCTGAGAAGCATACGTTAATGATTTTTTCTCTCTCGAAATACCTAAAGCTGTAATTACAACTTCATCCAAATCGACACCTTCTTTAAGCGTTATGTCATAAGCGTCAGCATCGCCAACAGTTACTTCATAAGGTGCAAAACCAGTGTAAGAAAACAATACAGTTGCTCCGTCGGCTACTGTTAATTGGTAAACGCCGTCGAAGTCAGAAAGCACACCATTACTGGTTCCTTTCTCTTGAACAGTCACACCAATTAAGGTTTCTCCGTCTGTTGAAGTAATCGTTCCCTTTATGGTTTTTTGAGCCGAAAGGCTGAACGTTACCAACATTAGCAGAAATAAAGTAAATAAATTCTTCATGCTAAATTTAATTTTGTATGGTTGATAATAGACTATGAATATTAACTGTGAAATAGTTAATTGTTATTGATTAATTGTTTTTTTCGTTTGCCGAATGGTTATTAATCAATAACAATTAAAAAATATAGGTCGTCGTAAAATCCGATACGTTATTAAAACCTATCAGGTTTATTTTTAAATTAAAATTTCCATCTGCGGAAAGCTTCAATCGCTTCGTATTCGGCTAAGCCTAAGTTTCGATAGTTTTCGGCCGAAGATCTATTTCTATCTTCTGCACGTTCCCAGAATTCTCTTTCGTCATCACCGGGGAAAGGTGGCGTATCCTTTTGAGATTGATGCATGAAGATGGCTCTTCGTTTCTTGAATAACTCAATCGGACTCAAAGGAACAGCCATTTCGATTTCGTGTGTGGCCCATTCGTGCCAAGCACCTCTGTATAACCAAAGCCAACAATCGGCCATCCATTTTTCAGATTTTAACTGGCGGAAGCCTTCAAAGATTGCATTCAAACAGACTCGGTGTGTCCCGTGTGGATCGGCTAGGTCACCTGCTGCAAAAACTTGGTGAGGTTTGATATCGGTCATTAAGTTTTTAATGATTTCAATATCTGCATCGCCGATTGCATTTTTGCGAGTAGAACCTGTTTCATAAAAAGGCATATCTAGAAAGTGAATATTTGAATCCGGTAAACCACAGAACCTTGCACCTGCCCGAGCTTCCCCTCTTCTGATTAAACCTTTTATTAATCGAACCTCCTCAATATCTTTCTCGAAAGGGTGTTTTTTATTTAAAAAATCAGTTGCTTTTTGTAGCGCAGCTTCGCTACCTTCTTTGAAAATATCAATATTGGTATTAAATTCTTTCATGAATTCAATAAAGCGTAACGCATCATAATCATGCACTGCAATATTTCCAGAAGTTTGATAAGCCACATGGACATCGTGTCCTTGTTCCACTAATCTTAGGAATGTTCCACCCATTGAGATGACATCATCATCTGGATGCGGACTAAAAATAAGGACTCGTTTTTTTGAAGGGTTTGCTCTTTCTGGACGATGTGCATCATCTACATTTGGTTTTCCACCTGGCCAGCCTGTAATTGTATTTTGAAGTCGATTATGTACTTTAATGTTTAAATCATAAGAAGAAGCATATTCGATAATTAATTCGCTCAAATGATTTTCATTGTAATCATTATCTGTCAATTTTAACATTGGTTTACCGGCTTTTTGCGATAACCAAACGACTGCTTGACAAATCAAATCATCATCCCAATTACACATTCCGATTAACCATGGCGTTTTGATACGAGTTAATTCTGTAGAAGCTGCCTTATCAATTACAACTTTTACATTCGGATGCTCTTGAAGAAAAGAGGCAGAAACAATAGAATTCACAGAACCTTCTACTGCTTTTTGTAAGATAGAAGCCTTGTGCTGTCCCCAAACCAGCATATAAATAGAATGCGCTTTCATAATACTACCAACGCCCATTGTAATCGCACGATAAGGTACTGCATCTGCTTTCGCAAAATCCTTTACCGCATCTCGTCGTGTCATATTATCCAAACGAACCAACCGAGTTTTGGAATTTTTCCACGACCCTGGTTCATTAAAACCAATATGACCGGTTCTACCAATTCCTAAAAGCTGAATATCAATACCACCGACCAGGTCAATCATTTTCTCATATTGCTCACAATATTCCTCCACATCCTCCATCGCAATCGTTCCATCAGGAATATGAATATTTTTAGGATTAATATCAATATGGTCGAATAAGTAATCGTACATAAATCGAACATAACTCTGTGGAGATGTTGGATTCATTGGATAATATTCATCTAAATTAAAGGTAATCACATTGGAAAAACTTAAATTTTCCTCCCGGTGCATTCTCACCAATTCTTTATAAACACCAATTGGAGAAGAACCGGTCGCTAATCCTAACACGATGTGTTCTCCTTCTTGTTGCTTTTGTCTGATTGCTAATGCAATCGATTTGGCAACATGAGCAGAAGCCTCAGTTGAATCTTCCCATATTCTAACAGGAATTTTTTCCAAACTTTTAAGTTGGTATTTTAAATGTCCTTTTGATGATGTTACCATAACTGCCATAATTTGAGATTTAGCTCGTTATTTTTTATTGTTATAATGATATAATTAATTTAGACTTTGGACGGAATGTTTTAGACTTGAATTGCTGCTATTTTTACGAGTTTTTTCAATATTTAAAATTTGAATGACCCGTGTTAATTTCTTTTATTAATTCCGTCCAAAGTCTGAAATTAATAAAAATAAAAATAATATTACAGTCGTAATGTATTGATAATCAATGATTTTTGATTTTTAATTATCGAATTATTCACCTCGACCTTTTATATACTTTTAGGAGTTATTTATTTTAAATACTTTGTCTTTTGAATTTAATTGACTCATAGATTGATTTTTCCAAACTAAGGAAGCAGGTCCTAAAATTGCCGCCTCATTTGTTTTTAATGAAGATGGTAAAACCTTGATTTTACCTTGATAATAATCTAATAAATTCTCTTCCATGAACTTAATCGTTGGTTGAAATATCAACGCTCCGGCATCTGCCAATCCTCCTGCGAGGAAAAAAGCTTCAGGTTCAAAAAGCGTCACTAAATCCGCCATTTTTTTGCCCAATATCTCACCGGTATAAGTGAAAGCTTCTTGAGCAACAAGGTCTCCTTTTATAGCTTCTTCCGAAATCATTTTTGCGGTAAGTTGATTGAATGTAACATTTCTCAATTCACTATTCGAATGAGAAGAAGCCAAAAGTTTGAATAATGTTCTTTTGATTCCTGTCGCTGAAACATAAGTTTCCAAACATCCTTTTCTACCACACGCACAACTTCTTCCATATTCCGTTACGATTGAATGTCCTAATTCTCCCGCTTGTCCATAATTTCCTCCAATGATATTATCATTCGCTACGACACCACAGCCTAACCCAGTTCCTAAAGTCAAAACAATAAAGTTGGTCATATTTTTCGCTGCTCCAAATTGACCTTCGCCCAGAGCGGCTGCATTTCCATCTTTAATCAGGTAAGTTGGTAATTGAAATTTCGTTTCCAAAATCTTCGTAATCTCAACTTGATGAGAAAAAGGAAGATTTGCCGCCCCTTTTATAATCCCTTTTGCCGGAATACAACTCGGAGAACCAACACCAATACCGACCACTTCTTTATCTAAATGATTATTTAATAAATCTTGAATCGTATTAAAAAGTGCCTGGAAGTAACTCCATTCGTTATCAAATTTCTTCATCAAGAAACTTTGCCGTTCGATTATTTGGCCATCGTTACTGACGACAGCGACTTTTGTTGAAGTTCCGCCTATGTCTATACCTATTGCTATCTGCACAATCTGACTAATATTATCGGATGAATTAACTTGAATTATTTTTTATTGTATTATAAAGGTATGCAAATTTTTTAAAAACTGTGTGCGAACACACAAAATATTTATGATTTGTTTTTACAAATACATAATATATATATTACATGTGCCCGAACACATAAAAAATATTATTTGCTATCTTTATGAATTCGTTTAAGGAGTTTATAAATGAACGATATAGGTTTTGTCGTATTTAGAATGAATAATTAATAATTGATACATAAGAACTATTATGAAAAAGAGCGTTAGAATAAAAGATATAGCGGATAAAGTCGGTGTTTCGACAGGAACGGTTGATAGAGTGCTGCATAATAGAGGAAATGTAGCGGCAGATGTAAAGAGAAGGATTATGGATGCTGTCGAAGAATTAGGATATGAACGCAATCATTTGGCAAGTGCTTTGGCTTATAACAGAACGATTAAAGTAGCGGTATTACTACCGAATCCTATAATAGATGCTTACTGGACACAAACGGATAAAGGGATTTTGAAAGCATTAAAAGCAGTTCAGCATTATGGACTTTTATTAAATATTACGTATTTCGACCTCTCACATCCGAAAGATTTTTTGAGTTGTGCGAAAGTGGCTTTGAAAGGAAAACCATCGGCACTTTTGTTTCCGCCGCTTTTTGTGGAAGAGGCGAGATGGCTCGCAGGCGAATGCGAAAAGCTTGAAATTCCCTACACGATGATTAATACGAAACTTAGAGATACAAATTATCTGTGTTATGTCGGTCAGGATTCTTATCAAAGTGGAATTTTGGGTGCAAGATTATTAAATTTTGGATTGAATAAAGGGGAAACGGTTTGTATTTTAAATATTGATTATAGTACGAAATCGGCACATCACTTACTGGAAAAAGAACGAGGTTTCAGGGATTATTTTTCTAATCATAAAAAGGATGAAATAAATATTTTGAGAGAAGATTTTGAAAGTTTCAATGATCATGAAATGTTTAAAGGATTCCTATCGAATTTATTAAAAGATAATCCTAAGCTACATGGGATTTTTGTTACAAACTCCCGTGCTTACAAGGTTGTAGATTGTTTGGGTGAACTCACGAATCGGAAAATAAAGATAGTCGGATTCGATTTAATTGATGATAATTTGAAATATTTACAAGAAGATAAGATTGATTTTTTGATTAATCAAAATCCGAATGACCAAGGTTACTTGGGTGTAATGAGTATTTTTAAACACTTGATTTTAAAGGAAAAAGTTGAGCAAATTCAATACTTGCCGTTGGATATTGTGGTAAAGGAAAATGTGAAATATTACCTAAAACGGCAGAAGCAAGAAGAGTTTATTTTGTAAAGAGGATTTTTCAGTCTAAAATACTTGACATCCCGAGGGATTATATTAGTTAATTTTTAAAATTGA
>CAWVWD010000088.1:0-10424 GCA_963933585.1 uncultured Saprospiraceae bacterium | reverse complement strand
TTATGAAATGCCTTTGCGAGAACGTTTATATGTGCTTCGTACGGATATTCAATCCATTACACACATTGATTTCTCGGCAAGAGTTCAATCCGTTCATAAAGACACGAATCCAAAATATTATCAGCTTTTAGAAAAAATGAAAGCGAAAAATGGCGTTGGAATGGTCATTAATACGAGTTTCAATGTTCGTGGTGAACCGATAGTTTGTACGCCGGAAGATTCTTACCGTTGTTTCATGAGAACAGAAATGGATTATTTGGTGATTAATAATTACCTTTTCCAAAAGACGGCTCAACCGGAATGGGACAAAAAAGATAATTGGCAAGAAGAATTTGTATTGGACTAAAATTTATTGTTCGATTATTATTCTGATAATTTATATTTTATAATTCATAATTGAAGAAAATGGATTTTTTAAAAGATTTATTCAACTTTTTGAAAGAACGTAAGAAGTTCTGGTTAGCACCGATTATCATCGTGCTATTATTATTAGGCGTTTTAATTATCGTTGGCGGTTCAGCTGGTGGCGGTTTGATTTATACGTTATTTTAATTTGATTAAATTAAAAGGTCATTGGTCATTAAGTCAATAGTCATTTTGCCGTTAAGTCTAAGATTCGTGTGTCAAAGGAAAAGAAGATTATCTCTATTGAAACGTAATGTCGAAGCGACCTCGCAAAATAATCAGTGACTCAATGACCAAGGAATTTTTTTAATAATGACTAATTCAAAACCATGAACGATAAAAAAATAACAGAAGCATTATTGACGGTAACCGTTGGTTTGCTTATCGTACATTTCCTTTTTGAGGTAGAAATATTATCAAAAGTCGCTTTGGGTGTTGGCTTAATCGGTTTATTCGTTAAGCCTTTAGCAAAATGGATTGCTCTGGGTTGGCATAAGTTGTCGGAAGGTTTGGGATATGTGAATTCTCGAATCTTATTGACTGGAATCTTCTTTTTAGCACTAGTTCCGATTGCTTTACTTTCTCGATTATTTACAAAAGGAGATTTGCAATTAAAACGCAAAAAAGATTCCTATTATAGCGATAGAAATCATAAATATGCACCGAAAGACTTTGAAAATGTCTGGTAATTTTTGAAAAAATTATTTGATTGTTTCATTGTTCGATTGTTTCATTATTCATGAAATTATATAAAAATTATCTAATTACCTGATTTTGTATCAATTGAGTATTAAAAAAAGCGGACTGAGTTTAGAAAATTAGAAATAAAAAATTATCTTTGCAGCCGTTTATAAAAAATCAATAGGACTATGCCTAAGATGAAAACTAATTCTAGTGCTAAGAAACGTTTTAAAGTTACTGGCTCTGGAAAAATCAAAAGAAACCGTGCTTACGCTCGTCACTTGATGCGTAAGAAATCGAAGAAGGCAAAACTTAATTTGAGTCATTCAGCAATCGTTAAGAAGTGTGATGAAGGTTCAATTAAACATTTGCTTTGTATGAAGTAATTCAAAAAGTAGATTTTTTAAAATCTGTTTTGAAGATTATTTCTGGTAATTTTTTTTTTAATTTTTTAAATTGTGAACAATGCCACGTTCCGTTAATTCAGTTGCGTCTCGTAAAAGACGTAAGAAAATACTTAAGCAAGCTAGAGGCTACTTCGGTGCTCGTTCAAAGGTTTATACCGTTGCAAAGAATGCTGTTGAGAAAGGTTTAGTATATGCTTACCGTGACCGTAAAGCTAAAAAGCGCACATTTCGCCGCTTATGGATCGCACGTATTAACGCAGCGGCAAGACAACAAGGTTTGTCTTACTCTGTTTTTACACATAAGTTAAAGCAAAATGACATCGAACTTAACCGTAAGGTGTTAGCAGACTTAGCGATGAATAATCCGGAAGGATTTAAAGCTGTAGTTGATATGGTTAAGTAGTTCGAAGTAACTATACAAGCTTAAAAAGGGAAACGATTTAATTATCGTTTCCCTTTTGTATTTTTAATAAGTATTGGCAAAAAAAGGCGAGTCAAGAATATATAATTAGTTTTATCTCAAGACGAATATCCACAAGCTTCTAAAAGCTAACGCCTAAAAGCGAAGCGACTTAATCTTTACCATTTTTTCAAACGATATTCAATTCGTTCACCATTATCAAAAGTCTCCGTGGCGTTCATTTTATTGTTAAAGAAATAAACAGCATCCCAAACAATCGTTTTCATCTCATTCGTATCATTATCTAATAAAAAAGCGATTAATTCAAATTCTGAGTCATCTCCCGAAAAGTCTATTTTTAAGTCCCATTCTCCAATGAAAACTTGACCATTATTGTCTTTATATTCCATCGTCTTATCTTCATAGAATGTCAGTAAAACAGCCTCGTATGCATCCGTAATATTATTACCATTAAAAACATCATTTCTATCAAATTCACGAACCTTATCAAATTCCCAATCGCCGATAATTCTCCGCTCTTGACGCAATGTTAAATCCTGGTTACAAGAAGCAAAAATCATTGTAAATAATAATAATAAACTAATCTGTGTAATTTTTATTTTCATAATTCTATAGATTTAAAAGTAAAAGTAAGCTTCGTTTTACTTAGAAAAAAGCCGAGTAGCTTGTTCAAGGCTATTCGGCTTTAAGTGTGCATCATAGTATTTGTGTGCCAAGAAAAATCACAAACTGCATGTTATGTGTGTTTACATTTAATTTAGATGGTATTCAATTAGTATCTTTTTTTGTGTGGTGTGGTGTTGATACTTCAAATATGCAGCGATTAGTGTGATAAAAAAAATGACTTTACGTGAACGGGAGGTTTAGCAGCGTGTACGTATTTTTAGAGTGAGTTTTCGTTTTCCTTAAAACCAAAAAAGTCCTTTCTGAAATAATTCAGAAAGGACTTTTTATCAAAATACGAATTATAAATTCATATCAAGACGATAAATAATTCATCCCGAAACTTCGAGATAAGTTAATTCAATATTATTTTCCACCACCTGGATTCACTTGAATAGGAGTTACTGGTTTCTCAGCAGCTGCACCATTCGCACTTTTCAATACTTCACCTGTAATATTGATTGTAGTCGTTGCAGGATTTGTATTTGCAGTAATCGTAACTGTTTTATTTTGTTTTCCAGCTTTTCCTTTACTATCAAAAACAACCTTGATTTCACCAGATTTACCTGGAGCAATCGGTTCTTTCGGCCATTGAGGAACCGTACATCCACAAGAACCTTGAGCGTTACTAATGATTAATGGTTCGTTTCCTGAGTTTTTGAATTTGTAGATACGCTCTACTTTCTCACCTTCTGAAATCGTTCCAAAATCATACGTTTCTTTTGCAAAAGTCATATTTGTTTTTGGTCCTGAAGGGACTGGAGGCGTAGCCGGTTGAATAGGTTGTGCCGGTTGAATAGCCGGTTGTCCAGGAATTGGAGCTCCATTCGCTACTGTTCCGGATAGTTCTGTCGCTGCTTGCTGACGAAGAGCGTCATCACCACCATTGAAAACGCCACTTATTTGTACGGCTAATAACAACGCACATAAGCCCAATAAGCCAATTTGAATTTTTTGAGCTAAACTAAAATTTTCCATAACTCGTATTTTAATTTTTAGATTTTTAAATTAATTGATTCTTCAACTAAAGATTTAGTAACAAAGTTAAGTTATTTTTTGTTTTTTTTAAGTCGATTAATCTCACAATAAGTCATAAAATAGAAATTATTACTTTTTTAACATAAAAACGTTGTGATTCTTTCAGGTTTCAAGTCGTGAATTCGGAGCTTTTTGTTTGGATGTAATCTTTTAATATGAAAAATTTATAAGTTTTTCGAGTTGCGATTTTCGCTTCAACGTAATCTTCTAATATAAAAAGATACGTTAGAAGATTGCGTAAAAACGGTCAAGTTCGCAACCCGAAATTAATTACTAATTGTATCGATTGTATCGATTGTAACTTTGAATCGTATCATTTTTCTTAACATTCAAATGTGCATCACCTTCATCAAATCTTAAATATGCTTTTATGCTTTAAATAGATTTTGATTCCTTACGTTTCTGCAAATAGTCCTCGAATGCTTTTAAATCTAAAGCATTTAGACAATTCTCCAAGGTCAAACCACCTTTTCGTGCGACTAATGTTCCAAAATGAATATCGTGAATCCCTGCAGTACTGTGAGCATCTGGATTAATAGAAATTTTCACACCTTGATCCGTTGCATATTCAATCCAAGTCCAATCTAAGTCTAAACGGTATGGATTCGCATTGATTTCTATTGAAACATCATTCGCAGCACAAGCATCAATTACCCTTTTGTAATCAATTGGATAACCTTCTCTGGATAACAATAATCGCCCAGTCGGATGTCCGAGCATAGTCGTATAAGGATTCTCAATTGCTGTGATTAATCGAGTTGTTGCTTTGTCAATATCCATTTTCAAATTCGTATGAACAGACGCAATTATCATATCAAATTTCGCCAAAATCTCCTCGTCATAATCCAATGAACCATCATTTAAAATATCTGATTCTATACTTTTAAAAATCTTAAAGGGAGCCAATTCTACATTTAATTCGTCAATTTCCGCCATTTGATTTAGAACTCGGTCAGGCTTCAAGCCATTGGCATAAAATGCTGCTTTTGAGTGATCTGTAATTACTAAATACTCAAAACCTTGGGCTTTCGAATATTCCGCCATTTCTCGTAATGTATTGTAACCATCGCTGTAAGTTGAATGCGAATGAACGACACCTTTCACGTCCGTTGCTACTATTAATTTCGGTAATTTATTGGCTTTCGCCAATTCTATAACCGCTGCATTTTCACGTAATTCTGGTGGAATAATCGGCAAATTTGCTTTCTCAAAAACGGCTGCCTCCGTCGATAGATTTGTAAAGTCTAAATCATTGGCGAAAGCCACAAAACCTTCTAAAAACGCTCGTGTTCCTGTGAATTTGAATAGTTTGGAACCAAATTCTGCTGATGGACAAGTGGTGATTTTAACTGGTAATTCGTTTGAAGTTTGACAATTATAAAAATAATCATCTGTGTGATTTAGTAACGCTAAGCCCGTTTTCTTATTAAAAATTCCATCTAATGAATCTGTTGTTCCAATCAGAATTTCAATCTTATGAACAATCGGCAAACGACGCCGCATTTCTCCGATTAGACTAATAGAAACATTCGGTAGGATTTTTTCAATTTTTGTGATTAGTTCTAATGCTTCCGCTTCTAAAGTCGCATAACGGAATTTATCTCGAGACTTTAAGAAATACTCGATTTTCTTTTTTAAATCAAGTTGAGTTTTTTCACCAAAACCTTTAAGTTTTAATAAACGGTTTTCGTTACAGGCATATAATAACTCGCCCAAAGTTTCGACTTCCAACTCTTTCCAAATTATGCTTACTTTCTTCGCTCCAAAACCCTTTATCTTCAACATTTCTTGAATACCAGCTGGCGTTTTCACCTTGTATTCTTCGAGTTTTTCCATTTTTCCGGTATCGATGATTTCTCGAACTTTTGCGGATGTGGATTTTCCAATTCCCCTAACGGCTGAAATTTCCGTATCCGACATTTCTACCATCGGCGAATCAACTTTACGAATAGCGATATACGCATTTTTATAAGACTTTGTACGAAAAGCATTTTCGCCATATAAATCCATAAATCCACCTAATTCATTGAAGTAACTCGCAATATCTTTATTTGTCAGCATCTTTATTTTTTGCGTAAAAGGAACACGGATTTGACGGATTTTAGCAGATTGAAACGGATTTTTTCATTAAACTTAGTTTAGAAAAAAACCGTATTAATCGCCATTGTCTGCTAAATCAATGTTCTCCTCATTTTAAATCTTATTCCATTCCCAAATTCCATATTTCAGTTCCTTTGGTAATTTAAAACCCTTTTGCTTTAAAACTAATAAAATATTCCCACGATGTTGAGCTTCGTGAGCTGTAAAGTAACCAAGCATTGGAACTAAACCACGTTTGAAACCTTTTACTTTAAAATCGTTTTCGATACTTTTTTCGATTTCTATAGCAATTAAATCGTGTGTCGTATTCAATAAATTTTTGAGCATCGGAATCGTTTTTTCATCTTTGGGTTTAACCGTTTCCAGTTCGGCAATAGCCGCCTTATTCATCTTTTCCAATTTCCAAAAACGAACATTATATAAATGTGCGAATTGATGTCCAATTTTTCCGCCGCCACGAGGTGACAACGTAAAATCTAGACATTCCTCCGTAATATTATCGAGAATCATCAAATTAATTTGATGATTGATTCGCCATGTTTCTTTAAGTTGTTCGTTGATGTGCATTGTATTGATAAAATTATGGTTTTATATGATTCCACCCAAATTAAAGGAATAATAAAAGAAGTTGTTGAAATATTAGGAACAATTTAAAAAATGATAAAAACCAACTGTTTTTTCTACGATATCGTTGATGTTATAAGAAACAACCATTCAAGCGTAATTTCTTAGTTATAAATAAGTTATTCAAGTTATTTTTTGCAACAAAGAAGGTGTTTCTTGCATATCTTATAGATAGAATAAACTGTATCGATTTTTAAAACGGATACGATTTAATCCCGAAAAGTAAACGAATATTATTAAATTAATTGAATGCTTAGTATTGGTAATGAAATAACGTATAAGTTAAAAACCTATAAATAGAAATCAAATGATGAAATACTTTTTCTCTTTCCTTTTCATAATATCCTTCCTACAAGGTATATCACAAGATATTTTGATATCTGCGGAACAATCAATGCGAACAGATTACGATTATGAAATCATTGGAAAAATTGGAAATAAAGTTTTGCTTTTTAAGGATGAAGCGAATGAATTTAAGGTAGAAGTTTTCGATGATAAGATGAAGTCGATAAAGGAAAAAAAGCTGGAACTTGGACGAAGTTATTTGAAACTTATTGGAATTACGTCTTCTTCAAAAGACTTCACGATTATTTATAGCCATAAGCAAAAAGGCGATACTTACCTCAAGGCGAATAAATATGATAATCAATTAACGTTACTTGATACAGCTATACTCGATATTTTTGAACGACGTGCTTTTGCACCTATTTTTACGATGACGAGATCGAAAAATAAGGAATACATCTTAATGTATAATGTCGAAAAAGAGAAGTTTCTGGAGACATTGGTTTTTGATACGAAAAAAATGGAACTAGTCTGGAAGCAAACTTTCCAGCCGAAAGACTTTTATTATGGTCGAGATTTTGTTAATTTTTTAGTCGATAATAATGGTGGTGGACATTTGATTGTGGAACGAGATAATGAAAGATTGAAGAAGGCATCTAACCGATTTGAGTTTTATAGTTTTAATGAAAACATGGACAATCCTAATGGCTATTTGATGTTGATGGGAGAAAAATTATGGTATGATATTTATTTTGAATATGATAATTTGCATGATAAAATTGTCGCTGGAGGATTTTATGCGAATGATTTTCAAACGAAGACGACCGGTTATTTTTATCTAAAGATTAATCCAAAAAATGCAGACGATTATGTGTTGAATTATCAACCATTCCAACCTAGATTTATTCAAGAAGTCTTAGGGAAAGAGAAGCGAACGAAGAAAGATGGTTTTGGAGAAGTTGATATTCAAGAAATTGTTTTGCGTCGGGATGGCGGAATTTTATTGATTGCAGAACGCAATCGACGTTATGCTCGACAGGTAAATACGGTTACGGCAGCATACTCTGGTCGAGGAAGTACGACTCCACAAGTAGATTATTATTACAATGATTTATTGGTTTTTTCGATTCATCCAGACGGAGAATTACATTGGAAAGATATTTTGCATAAAAAGCAGTATTCGCAAGATGATGGAGCGATGTATTCGTCTTACTTTTTATTAAAAACACGTAGTAATTTACGCTTTTTGTACAATGACGAAATCAAGCAAGAAAGTACGGTAAACGAATATATTCTAACTGGAAAAGGTACGCCTGATCGAAAAAACATTATGAATACGCAAGGGGTAGAATTAATGTTGGTCATGAAAAATGCAACGCAAGTTTCCGCGGATGAAGTGATTATTCCAAGTGAACGCAGGCGACAGTTAAAGCTGATAAAATTGACATATTAATATTTATTGTCTCATCGTTCGATTGTGTCACCGCTTGTGCCGAGAACTCGGTATTGTAATAATTTGAGATGTTAGATACTTCTGAAATAACCGAAACCTTGACCTTAAATGTGACCATTTGTTCAAAATCAATAAAAAAGTGTTCGCTTTTACGATTCGTTCTAATAAGGAGGAGTTAAAATCATTGATTTTATAAGTCTAACAAGCCTATTTGATATTTATAAAAATGGCTACCGGAATTTTCGGTAGCCATTTTTATTTTCGGCATTTCTTGATGGTTGTACGAATATTCCTTAATTTGTTTTTCATTGTGTTTTTACATAAAATAATCAAATAAATGGCATTAATAAAAGAGGTTAGAGGATTTACACCGAAGTTTGGTGAAAACTGTTATTTCGCTGAAAACTCCACGATTGTTGGTGATGTGATTACTGGTGATGAATGTAGTTTTTGGTTTAATGCCGTCGTTCGAGGCGATGTGAATTCTATCCGAATGGGTAATAAAGTGAACGTTCAAGATGGGGCGGTGATTCATGCGACTTTTGAAAAAACGAAGACGATTATTGGCAATAATGTATCGATTGGTCACAATGCGATTGTTCATGGTTGTACAATCAAAGACAATGTTTTAGTCGGAATGGGGTCGATTGTGATGGATGATGCGATTGTAGAAGAAAATGTGTTGATTGCTGCAGGAGCAGTCGTTTTGGAGAATGCACATTTGGAAAGTGGTTATATTTACGCTGGCGTTCCTGCGAAGAAATTAAAGAAAATCAGTCCAGAACAGTTTCAACATTATGTGAATCGGATTGCAAATAATTATGTGAAATATGCTTCTTGGTTTAAGGAATAGATATTTTGATTTTAAATATGTTTACCAAAAAGACCAAACTAAATAAGAACCAATGACCAACAAAACTTATCAATCTGACGTCGTCGTCGTCGGTGGCGGAATCGCAGGAATAATCACAGCTTTGGAACTACTGGACGCTGGAAAAAAGGTCATGATAATCGACCGAGATGTGGAAAGTGAGTTCGGTGGCTTAGCAAAATGGGCTTTCGGTGGTATGTTTTTTGTGAATTCTGATATTCAGAAAAAGCGAAAAATTCAGGATAGTATTGACTTGGCGACTAAAGATTGGTTTTCGTTCGCAGAATTTGAAGCGGACGAATATTGGGGCAGAGAATGGGCGAAACAATACATTAATTATTCGACGCCGCATGGTTATAATTGGCTGGGCGAACATGGAATTAAGTTTTTTCCTGTCGTGCATTGGGTCGAGCGAGGTTTGTTTCAGCAAGGAAATTCTGTTCCTCGTTTTCATTTGGTTTGGGGAACTGGTTTGGAATTGGTTCGAGTATTTAAAGGGAAACTTTTAGAACATAAAAACCGCCAAAATCTGCAATTATATTTTGGTCATCGGGTGAATGACTTGATAGTTGAAAATGGCAGTATAACTGGTGTGATTGGAACGAAAGAAGGTTCTGTCGAAGGTTTTTCTGCAAAAGCAGAAATCGTCGTTGTCGCAACTGGCGGAATTAACGGAAGTATTGAAAAAGTAAAACAAAACTGGTATAAACCGTGGGGCGAACCGCCAAAAACGATTCTAAATGGTTCACATAAATTCGCTATTGGTGATTTACATGATGCAACAGAACGCATTAATGGAAACGTCGTGAATCTGGAAAAACAGTGGAATTATGCGGCAGGAATCAGACATCATAAACCTCGAAAAAAAGATCATGGATTAAGTCTTGTTCCCTGTAAGTCAGCAATTTGGACGAATTATGAGGGCAAACGATTTTTACCGATGCCTTTGGTCACGTCTTATGATACTCGTTTTTTGGTTCAAGAAGTATCCAAACAACCGATTAAATATTCTTGGCAAATTCTCAACATGAAAATCATGAAAAAGGAATTTGCGATTTCAGGTTCAGAGTTTAATCAATCTATTCGAGATAAGAAATTATTTACCTTTTTGAAGAATATCTTGTTGGGAAATATGAGTTTGATTAAGGAAGTTGTGGATAATTGCGAAGATGTAATTGTGGCAAATTCTGTGGAAGATTTGGTTCGTCAAATGAATGCTTTGACTGGTAAAAGTCACGTCACCGTTGAAAATATCCTTAATTCCGTTACCCCTTATGATGCTCAAATTGATAGTGGAAATCACACCGATAAACAAATTGAACTTATCAAAAAAGCACGAGAATATCGAGGTGATAAAATTCGAACGTGCAATCTTCAAAAAATATTAGATAAAAAAGCTTTTCCGCTTATCGCAATTCGAGAATTTATCGTATCTCGAAAAAGTCTGGGTGGAATTCAAACGAATTTAGAATGTCA